>JAFYJX010000076.1 GCA_017537905.1 Clostridiales bacterium
ACGACTTCTCCTCCATCAAGCACTGCTCAATGGCAGGCGAGCCTTTGAATCCTGAAGTATTCTACAAGTGGCAGAAGGCTACAGGCCTTGAGATCCGTGAAGGCTTCGGCCAGACAGAAGGAAGCGTTCTTTTCGCAAACTTCCCCTGGATCGACGTAAAGCCCGGTTCAACAGGCATGCCCACACCTATCTACGACATCCAGCTGGTTGACGACAATGGTGTTCCGGTAGAAGACGGTATCGTAGGAAATATCGTTATCAAGAACGCATCTTCCCGTCCGACGGGCCTCTTCCGCGAATACTACAAGAACCCTGAAGCAATGGCTGACCAGTGGCCCGGCGCAGACTACAGCACAGGTGATACTGCATGGAGAGATCCTGAAGGTTACATCTGGTTCGTAGGAAGAAACGACGACGTTATCAAGTGCTCCGGTTACCGTATCGGACCTTTCGAAGTTGAGAGTGCATTAATGACACACGATGCAGTCCTCGAGTGCGCTGTTACAGCTGTTCCCGACCCCATGAGAGGCCAGGTAGTTAAGGCAACTATCGTCCTCACAAAGGCTTACAAGGAGAAGGCTTCACCCGAGCTCGTTAAGGAACTCCAGAATCACGTAAAGAATGCTACTGCGCCTTACAAGTATCCGAGAGTTATAGAGTTCGTAGATGAGCTTCCTAAGACTACATCCGGAAAGATCATGCGTACCGCGATCAGAAAGGCTGACGAAGCCAAGTACAGAGAAGCTCAGGCTGCTGCAGCTCAGCAGCAGGGCTGATCAGAGGAAATCCTCAATAACAAGATTTGCTACATCAAGGCCGCTCCGAGTTAATCGGAGCGTTCTTTGTCTGCGCTCTAATAATCCTTTTTCGATATTGTCATTTACGGCCTTCCCGAAAACATCGTCAAACTCGACGCCGAAGACTTTTTTGAACTCATCCAAAAGTATTCCTTCTGTCGTTCTGAGCCTTAAAAATGCCACTTCGCGCATCTTATCTTCTCTCGAAAGTTTTTCTTCGGCATAAAGCGACTTCATACCGCTCTCAATGCCCTCTAAGAAAGCTTTGTAGCCGTCAGACGTAATCGTATTCATTTCGTTGATGTAAGCTCTCACATCGTCTCTGTGGCCGTATCTGAGATCGCCTAAGAAACCATGTGCTCCGGCACCGATTGCAAAGTATTCGCATGAGTTCCAGTAAGATGAATTATGTATGCTCTTAAATCCCGGCATAGCGCTATTGGATATCTCATAAGTCTCATAGCCCAGTTCGTTTAAAAACGCTATTGTGCCGTGGTACATCCCGCGTTCAACTTCAGGAGATATAAACTCCTCTATCGTCTTGTTATATCTGTCGTAAAATGCAGTGCCTTCTTCAAGCATCAGAGAATATGTGCTTATGTGTTTTACGCCGTGATCGTGGAAAGTCCTGATATCATTTCTTATACCTTCAAGAGTCTCGCCCGGAACACCTGTAATAAGGTCAGCAGAGATATTCGTAAAGCCTGCGTTTCTTATCTTATCCAACGCATCAACAGCGCCCTTCGAATCGTGAAGTCTGCCTAATGTCTTCAGCACTTCATCGTCTAATGACTGCACGCCCAGCGATATGCGGTTAAAACCCGCCTGAAGGTACTCTGTGAGCTTTTCGGAAGTTACAGAAGACGGATTAACCTCTATTGTTATCTCTGCGTCAGAAGCGATGTTAAAGGCCTTTTTTATTGCCTTCAAAAGATCAACGATCAGCCTGCTGTCAGGAACAGAAGGCGTACCGCCTCCGAAATAGACAGTATCCCTGTTATCAATATCTGTAAGAGGATTTGTTCCTGTGGTCTCATCGGTTATGGAACCTAACAGTTCCACTTCCCTTATTGCAGCCTTATAGTACGCTTCCGCGCATGAAGTATCAGTGACCGAATAGAAATCACAGTAAGGGCATTTCCGTGCGCAAAAAGGATTGTGGACGTAGATGTGTCTTGCCATCAGAACTCACGCCTGCGGTAGATCGGGACAGGATTCTTCAAAGCCGTTATAAGCGCCATCTTAAATGTGTTGAAGCTCGGCGATTCGTTTCTTTGCGGCATCATGTATTTCGAGATGTTCTCGGTCCACAAAGCCTTGTAGTGACCAATAGCAGGATATCCGATATCTATCAGTTCTTCTGCATTCTCGCTTATAGCCCTGCATAAGATCTCCCATGTGCCGCAGACTGAATCCTGCACATACGAATCCAAGACGTCTTTTTTGCTGTCAGGATAAGCTTCGAAAATAGCCTTCTTATCGCCTAACACCCAGGCTTCGACCTCTTCTGTGCTGATGCCGACAACGCTCCTGATATCAGGCGCGAACTGAGCTGCACAGGCATATATCTCCTGCCTTAAAGCCTGTGGATCTTTGTCATCGGAATCCATCGCTATTATCAGGATAATATCCTTGCCTGCATAGATCTTGTTATATGCACGAAGCTCAGACGGCAGGAGATCCAGCAATGAATTTGCGAACTTGGGCGGCTTTGCCGTCATGTCCTTTGGCAGGCTCCCGCAGCCTCTGTGGGGATGAACGTTTACACGGGCTTTAAATCCCTCGTTCTCCGTTATTCTTTCTGCCAGGCGCTCTACAACGATTGCACCTGATTTATCTTCTGAAAGTATCTCGATCAGCATAAGGTATCGCCTTTATCACTTATTGTCTTCAGGTTTGATATCGAGATATCCGCCATACCAGATAGCTCCCATTCCGACGCCCTGGTGGAACATCTCCATAACGATCGGATCAGCGCCAGCGCAGCGTATCGTAACATCGTCGTCGTCCTTTTCGAACGTGCGCTCGAAGATCCAGATCTCCTTAGGTGACAACGTCTCGATTATGTAAGGATTATGCGTCGTGAACATAATCTGGCAATAGTGATTCTTCATGGTATATTCGCGCATCTCATCACTTAAGACATCTACCATGTCGTGATAGAGGTCCTTGTCGGGAGTCTCGATGAAGATCGTCGATCTGGGCTTCGAATCCCTGAGCAAAAGCAGATACAAGAAGAGCTTATCCGGGCTCTCCTTAAGCGCCTGCGGAAGATTCTTGCTGCGCTTCATGTTAGGGATCTTTTCCTTGATCTCAGAAGTGATGCGCTCGTATTCTTCCTCGTTCTCCATCTTGATATATTCGAGAACGTTGCCTACGTTAGAACCTGTGCTGTTAAGATGCTTATGGCCGCCCGGCGCGCCGCCCTCATAGTAGTAAGAACTCTGCTCTGCTGATGAGAAGCTGCAGAAGAACCAGTTGTAGATCTCCTTGTAAAGGAGCACATAATCACTGTAACCAGTGAGTTTGCCGTAAAGACTTAACGCGGTAAGGTGCTCGTCTTCAACACCTATCGTATTCCCGGCACTGCCGTCCTCGAGGTTAACGATAGTGCCCTTCCCGTTCTTAACATCAAGTATCGTGAGGGGCTTTTTCACACCGTCGATCTCCGTTACGGCAATAACCTTCTCGCTGTCTATCACAGGACTCTTAAACCTGTTGGTCATGATCGACAGTTCATACTGGATGAACTTGGGCTTATCGTCCCGGCCTTTAAGCTTAAAGAAGACTCTGAATACGGAAGGAATGTTAATATCAAGAGTCATGTTAGCAAAGCCCGGTCTGCCGTAGATAATGGAAGCTACAGCGCAGCCCTGAGTGACAGTATCTTTAAGGAAAGCCATGCAGCCCATGAAGGAAGTCTTGCCGGTGCTGTTGCGGCCGATAAACGCATTAAGGCATCTGAACGCATCTGACGAAGCGCCGCTGTCCTTATCAGCCAGATAATCGTCAATTAGTATTCCCGCTTTATCCTTATCGAAAACATCGAAGTTCTCAATCTCAATACCAAGGATCATGGAAGATACCTCCTATAAAAAAGCGGCCGCGAAAATCTAACGCGGCCGTCGTGCTTTCTTTACTTAAATCTCAAACGTTACCAGGAAAGCGTCACTCGGTCTCGTCAAGAGTGGAGTTGATCTCAGTAAGATTTGTCTGGATCTTGGCGATGTTGTCTGTGAGTGTCTCGTTAACGTTCTCGAGCAAGGACTTAACGTAGATGTGAGCATTTCTTCTGAGTTCTTCAGCCTGAGCCTCAGCATTAGCGATAATCTGGGCAGCTTCTTCACGAGCGCCTCTTGTGATCTCGTGATCGTTAACCTTCATGGCATACATGCGGTTAGCATCGTCGATGATCTTCTTATTCTTCTCTCTTGCTGTGCTGATTATATCCTGAGCTCTTGCTACGATATCGTTGGACTGAGCAACGGAAGCAGGAAGATTATTCTTAAGGATCTGAAGTGAATTGATCGTCTCTGTTCTCTCGATAGAGCACTTATCGGAGAAAGGAACGCTCGAAGCATCCTTGACCATATCGATAAGATAGTCGATATGCTTGAT
>JAFYJX010000077.1 GCA_017537905.1 Clostridiales bacterium
ATGAGGAATAGATTCCCTTATAGCACTGGTAATTTGTAAGTGAATGCAGATGCATTTCGTTAAGCATCCTGCCGTATTCACCGTGCAGGACTTCGCCAAGCAGGAAGAAATCATTCTTCTTGGAATCAGTGAATTCACGGAGCCTTCTTAAGAACTCGTGATCAAGACAGTATGCTACGTCAAGCCTTAATCCGTCGATATCAAAGAAATCGATCCAGTAATTTACTTTATCCAGTATGTGGTCAATAACCGCTGGATTTCTGAGGTTAAGCTTTACGAGATCGTAATTGCCTTCCCAGCCTTCATACCAGAAGCCGTCATTATAGTTTGAGTTGCCGTCAAAAGAGATATGGAACCATTCTTTATAAGGAGAATCCCATTTCTTTTCCTGAACATCTTTGAAAGCCCAAAAGCCCCTGCCTACGTGATTGAAAACGCCGTCCAGAACAACTCGGATATTCTCTTTATGAAGCGCTTCAACGACCTTTTTGAAATCATCATTTGTTCCGAGTCTGGTATCGATGAGACCGTAATCTCTGGTGTTATAGCCGTGTGTGTCAGATTCGAATACAGGCGAGAAATAAATGGCGTTGATACCCAGTTTTTTCAAGTGAGGGATCCAGTCAAGGACCTTAAGGATTCTCTTTTCGGGTTTGCCGTCATTCTCAAAAGGTGCTCCACAGAAACCAAGAGGATATATCTGATAGAACACTGCCTCTTCATACCACATTTAAACTGTTCCTTCTTTCTTTTCATTAGCGTTTAATTTCGCGCATTTAATAAGTCCGCCAAGCGCCATAAGGAATATGATGGCGACTACTACGATGCCGATATATTTTTCGATCTGTGCTGCAATAGTGGACAGATCGCCTAATTCTCTGTGAGATAATGCCCATTCAAGTGCGAGGCTCGATACCATTGCATCAACAATGCCGATCTTTCTTAATGACAATACAGTCAACGACTTGGATTTATGGGCTTTAAACAGATTGATTACTGCAAGCGCTACTTTGTAAACAACATAAACACCGAAAATATAAATAAGGAAGCCGGCATAGTTGTGAAGCACATTAAACTTAACTATCACAAACATGTTGAAAGCGATCACAGCGTCGAAGAATATCAGTTTCCAGCAAAACTTCCTGTAATTTCTTACCTCACTGAAACGCTTGCCCTTAAAAACAGCTCCCCTGCCCGCTCTGTACAGGACATTGATCCGGATACAGAAAAGCAGGAAAGTATAAAATGACATCATGAAAAGCCAATACGAAAAGAACGTAATTGACATCGCAAGGAGAAAACCGGAATAAGAAATATCGAAGATCGCAGACGGGAGCGTCAGAGCCACAGTCGAGCGCTTATAATCGGTCACATATTCCCAAAAACGCTTAGCCTTAGACTTCTTCTCTACTTCCGTATTAATATCTCCGGCCGCTTCGACCGGTGATTCAATATTACTCGGAACAGCCGGCTTTTCCTTTTTCATAACGATCAGTTACGCATTGAATGGATCGGTGCAGGGATCCTGCCGCCTCTGTGAATGAAATCTGCGCAGGAAGCTCTGTTTACATCCATGATAGGTGCAGTACCCAAAAGTCCGCCAAACTCAACGGAATCGCCTACTGTCTTGCCGGGAACCGGAATGAGTCTGACTGCTGTTGTCTTGTTATTGAATGTACCGACAGCCATCTCGTCAGCGATAATGCCTGAGATTGTCTCTGCTGTTGTATCTCCGGGGATAGCGATCATGTCGAGGCCGACTGAGCATACGCAGGTCATTGCTTCAAGTTTCTCGAGCTTCAATGAACCTGATCTGGCAGCTGCGATCATTCCCTCGTCTTCAGATACAGGAATGAATGCACCGGAAAGGCCGCCGACATAAGAAGATGCCATGATTCCGCCCTTCTTTACAGCATCGTTGAGCATTGCAAGGCAGGCTGTCGTGCCCCATGTACCGCATGTCTCAAGTCCGAATTCTTCCAGGAGTCTTGCAACTGAATCGCCTACTGCAGGTGTCGGTGCAAGTGACAGATCAATGATTCCAAACGGAACCTTAAGTCGTTCAGAAGCTTCTCTGGCAACGAGCTCTCCTACTCTCGTGATCTTAAATGCAGATTTCTTAATGGTCTCGGCAACAACGCCCAAGTCCTTGCCCTTAACGCCTTCTAACGCGTGCTTTACAACACCGGGACCTGAAATACCGACATTGATAACACATTCAGGCTCGCCGGGGCCTAAGAAAGCTCCTGCCATGAACGGATTATCTTCAGGTGCGTTAGCGAAAACAACAAGCTTGGCGCATCCTATCGCATCCTTATCCTTTGTAGCTTCGGCAGCTCTCTTAATAACTAAACCCATGTCGCGTACGGCATCCATGTTGATACCGGTCCTGGTTGAAGCGACATTTACGCTGGAGCAGACAAATTCGGTAGCTGCGAGTGCATCAGGAATGGAATTAATAAGAACTCTGTCAGAATTGGTATAGCCCTTCTGGACGAGAGCCGAGAAACCGCCGATGAAGTTAACACCACAGGTTCTTGCTGCTTTATCCAATACCTGGGCAAAAGGAGTATAATCCTTTGCTCCGCAGGCAGATGCAACGATAGATATAGGAGTAACCGAAATTCTCTTATGAATGATCGGAATACCGTACTTCTTGCTTATAAGTTCGCCGGTCTCAACGAGCTTTCCTGCATATCTGCAGATCTTGTCATAGATCCTGTTGCAGGATTCTTCGACCGTAGGAGCCGCACAGTCCATAAGTGAGATACCCATGGTAATCGTGCGGATATCAAGATGCTGACTGTTAAACATCTGCATCGTTTCGATTATTTCGTGTTCGTTAATCATAATAAGCCCCTTGAAAAGACAGTATCAGATGGTGTGCATTGCGTTAAAAAGGCCCGTGTGCTGGATCGTGATCTGAACGCCGAGCTTCTCGCCCAGTTCAGAGAGCTTGTCAGAGATATCGGACTCTTCGATAACAAGATCCTTAAGGTCTACCATCATTACCATGGTGAAGATATCATCTAAGATCGTCTGGGAAATATCATTGATATTGATGCCGTAATCAGCCAGAAGGCGTGAAACATCAGCGATTATACCGACTCTGTCCCTGCCAAGGACTGTAACTACGGCTGTATTCTTCTCGTTGCTCATATATGTTCCTCCTAAAAAAAGAGTATTTCCGTCTAACGATATAATACCTCAAACTCCCGAAAATTCAGTAACAATCAGGAATCCAGCAAAGAAAAAGCAAGTTTATTGGCGCATTTTATGCCGTCTATCGCAGATGACATGATGCCTCCGGCATATCCGGCACCTTCACCGCAGGGGAAAATACCCTTAACAGTGATGCTCTGAAGCGTTTCGGGATCTCTTACGATCCTTACGGGAGAAGAGCTCCTGGCTTCAACTGCAGTAAGCACGGAATCAGGATCATCAAAGCCTTTTACTTTCCTGCCCATTTGCGCTACTCCGTCTTTGATAGTCTCGAGAATTTCCTCAGGGAATATCTCTGACAGGTCTGAACCGGTTACACCCGGCATGAAAGACGGCTTAACCCTGCCAAATTCTGAAGTGATCTTATTCTCGATAAGATCTCCGTATCTTACAGCTGGCGCCTTACTTGTGCTGCCGCCGGCTATATATGCCTTATGCTCCAGGTCCTCCTGGAACTTAATGCCGTCCAAAACGCCGTCACCATAGTCATTGCTGTCAATCGGAACTAGGATCGCACTGTTGGAGTTAACGTTATCTCTTGCTCTTAAACTCATGCCGTTAGTACAAACGCTCTTTTCATCAGACTGCGCAGCAACGACCTCGCCGCCCGGGCACATGCAGAAAGTATAGAGCTTACGGCCGGTCTTGGTATCGACGGAAAGCTTATAGATCGCAGGAGTTATATCAGGTGAATATTCAGAATCAAAGCCAAACTGGGCTGTATCAATGTCTTTTTTAAGATGCTCGATCCTGACGCCAACTGAGAATGGCTTAGACTGCATTTCCAGTCCTAATCTGTTTAAAGCTCTGAATGTATCTCTGCTTGAATGACCGATTGCCAATATCAGGTTATCGCATGGGATTTCATAAGTGCCATTATCGTCGGAAACAGTAATGTTCTTAAGGCTTCCCTTCTCTGTCTTATATCCAAGGAATGTTGTATTAAACCTGACCTCACCACCAAGCGAGATGATATCTTCCCTGACGCTTGTAACGACCTTTCTTAAGCGGTCGGTACCGATATGGGGATGAGCGTCGTAAATGATATCAGAAGGTGCTCCGTGAGCGATCATGTACTTTAATACATAGTCCTTAAGTCCTGAACTGATACCTGAATAGAGTTTGCCGTCAGAAAAAGTTCCTGCGCCGCCTTCGCCAAACTGGATATTGGAATTAGGCTTAAGCTTGCCTCTGCCTTCTTTGAAAGCATCAGTATCCTTTATTCTCTGGCTCATTTCAGGACCACGCTCTAACACGATCGGACGAAGACCGTATTTAGCAAGGATAAGTGCAGCATAAAGTCCTGCAGGACCTGTGCCGACAACAACGGGTCTCTTGTATTCTGTGGATAAATCAAAATTCAACAAATATGGCAATGCCCTGGAATTAAGTTCTTCTTCAGAAGCAGCCTTATCCTCAGGAGTTATAAAATCAAATCTGTAATTAATTATTGCTTTTCCATGCCTGGCATCAATGAATTTCTTATTGATATCAAGGATGGCAGAACCGTCTTCGAGCTTTTTAAGGCCTGAACGCATTGCTTTGTTCCCTGATTTTTTGATCTGTCTTATGATCAGTACCGAATCAGGAGTCTTCTTCTGTGTTCTATCGTTTAATACTTCCGGAATTACTTTTATCTCAAACATTTTGAGATATTCCTTCCGCTGCAAGAGCTGCAGAAGTCCAAGCCCACTGCAGATTATAGCCGCCGCAGATACCGTTAACGTTAACGGCTTCACCGATAATGTAAAGACCCGGACAATATTTTACTTGCATATTGTCATCTAACTTGGAGAGCTTAAATCCGCCTGAAGATACCTGAGCCTTGTCGACATCGCCGTAACCTGTTATCGGAATCGGGAATGCGCACAAGAGATTTGTAAGATCAACAAGCTGCTTGTCGTTAAGTTCTCTTAAAGTCATCTTGTCAGCCTTAAGGCCCATCTTCTTCATTACGAAATCAGTTACATTACGTAAGAGCATGCCGGACAGAGCATCAGAGCAGTTCCTGTGAGGATACATCTGCCTTCTGATATAGATCATCTGCAGTATCTCTCCGCCTGCTTTTCCTGTCAGGTTAAGAACAGCCTTTACGTTCTCGTCACCTTCGTCGAAAAGCCTGACAACGCTGTCTGAAACATCCATTACACAGATGCCTGAGATGCCGCCTTCCTTGGTAAACAGGATCTCGCCTTCGGATCTCGCCCTGATAACACCGTCGCTTCCGACAATCTTGACATCACCTCTGCACTTGATGCCGGCCATACCCTTGATGCCGACCATATTGGACGATAGCGAAGTAAGCGCAGGCTTAAAAGGTACAAAGCATGTCTTATCCGTAAGGCCTTCAACGAGCTTTAAAACATCACCAGTAGAACCTGTGACAGGATAAGTGATACCGCCTGTCGCGATAACGATATTCTTTGTAAGATGAGTCTTATCGGCATCTGTCTTGACCTCAAAGAGATCCTCAGACTTAGCGATAGAAGTTACCTTTTCCTTAAGATCTATCTCAACTTTATTGTCTTCGAGATAGAATCTTAAAGCATCGACAACCGTAGAACTCTTAAGCGTAGCAGGATATACGAGTGTACCCTTCTGCTCTAAGACAACGCCTAAAACGTTCTCAAAATAGTAGCTCGTGTCAGTCTCGCCATACCTGTTCATTAAGGATTCGAGCTTAAACTGGTCATCGGTGTTGTACTTTGTTAGATCGATCTCAGTATTTGTAAGATTGCATCTGCCGCTGCCTGTAAGCGCGAGCTTATTTCCTACCCTGCTGCCGCCTTCTATTATCAGGATCTTCTTACCTGAAAAGAATGCCGTCCTGGCAAGCTGTGCGGCGCAATAAAGTCCTGCTGCGCCTCCTCCTACGATGATGCAATCCAATGTGCTACTCTTCATAAGCTATTATCCCCTTTTCGCCAATTCCAGAGTTCTTTGAAATTTACTTTTATCTAACGGTGAGCAATCAAATACAGCCTTTATGAGATTTGAAAGCTCAGTAAGATCGTTCTCGTCGCCCTTTTCGAGCTCTAACTCGAGTTCGCAGATCTCTTCAGATTCAGTCTTGTCGAAGTTGTAGATCACGCCGCTGTCAAAGCATGCTTCGATAAGGCTCCCCTTATATTCAAGCTTATAAAGCGTTCTCTCGAACGAGTTAAAGCAAAGGATCTTAAGGTCGTCATCAGTAACATCAGCAAAAACTTCATCTAAGAGTCCAATAGGGTCGCCTTCAGAAGATACTCCCTTTTTAAAGCTGTCTATTACGAACTTATCCTCATCGGTCCTCAAGTTCCATTCAAAACGTCTGTGAAGGCCTGATGCCGAACCGCCGCCATATTTAACGGTCTCTTCGATGTATGGATCTTTGCCTGAAACAAGCCTTCTTCTGACAGAGCCGTTACGCTTTAAGATCTTCATGTCAGGAGTATCAAGATAGTAGTTCTCGAGCATCTTTGTATCAGGATCAGATGTCACGCTGATTTCGCGGAAAAGATCTGATCCGGCAACTTCAAAAAGGCTTTCTTTGTTCTTAAAACACAACTTAACTTCAGTTTCCATATGAACACCTTAATTAATTGTGTGAACTCCGCTCGTAGATACAACGCAAAGCTTATTGCCTGAAATGAAGTTCATTCTGATGATATCCTCATCAACGGCATAGTCGTTCGTGATGACACCGTTCGTGTTATAGATAAAGACTCTCCTATCGACGCTTATGGCGTAATAACCCTTGGTCTGGGTAACAGAAACGATGTTCGTGCCGATATTGGAATTATAGATGATGCTGTCATTTGAATTGATGATAGCGAGCTTACTTAACTGGCTGATACCGTCAGAATATGTAACGAACAGGTTGCCGTTAACGTTCTTAACATAGCTTATCGCAGAGAAATCGTAGTTCATCTGCGATAAGTTGTTATCCTTTACCTCGTAAAGTGAGTTTGAAGTAAAGCAGCAAAGCTTGCTTCCGACATAGCAGATAGTCGCGAAGATAACGCTGTCATCAGTCGTATAAACAGCATAGTCTGATACTGTATAACCCTTGTCATTCTTATTAATTGAGAAGACACGCACATAAGGCTTAATAACAGCGCCGCTCGTATTGATAGTGGATACTGCCAAAAGCGTTGAATCGGAATTAAATGCGCATGATACAGGGAAACCTGAGTTATAAGATGTCCAGGCAGCGATCTGATCACCTGTTCTGTCATATAAAGTAACATCACCGAATGAATCAGTACCGCCTGTAATAACGGCAATATATCCGGCATCAGACATCTGTACTGACTTAACCGGATTTGAAGTCGGCTTGGTATACCATATGCCATCCTGATCAAGGACCGTAAAGCTGTAGCCGTCACGGTCAAATACCGCTACTTTGTCGCCGAACACAGCGCACTGCGGGTTCTGGTAGGATACGAGTTGTGAGAAGATCTCAGAGCCTGAGAGGTTAAGATATGCGATTCTCTCTGTCGTTACCTTGATTACGCCGTCACCGTAAGGATAGAGTTTCTGTGCCTCAGAATACTCGCAGTCAAAGCCTCCCTGGGCAGATAACTTGATCTGGGCATCAGCGCCAGACAGCGAATCGATCTTTTTGGATACGACAAAGATCAAGGCAATGCTGATTATCAGAAGCAGCGCAAAAATGGTAATTGCTATTGTAAGCGCTTTTCTGATAGCTGCCTGAGAAACGCTTCCGGACTTCTTATTCTCGGAAGGCTTCTTATCCGCAGGCTTTTTCACCTGCTTATTCATATGATTGTTTTTGTTCTTATCTCTATTTTCCATCGCCCTATTCTACACTTTATAAGTCATATATTCCGTTCATATTTTCGGTAATTGCTTTGCTTAACAGCTCATATGCCTTCCAGAAGCCGTAGCTGTATGTGTCTGAGCCGCCGTCGTTAAAGATCTCTTCGGCATAGACGTAGAAATGCATATATTCACCGTTCTTGTAAACATAGTAAGTAAATTCATCCCTCTTATAGAAATCATAGACGGTCTGGTTGTAGCTCTTATCCTGGAAAGTTAAGGTGATCACAGGCTTAGAACCGTCTAATACAGGATTTATCTCGACACCGCCGATCTTAATGCATGCAATGCTCTCGAAAAGGATTGAATAATAAGCTCTGCCGTAAGAATCGGTTATCTTGGCGTTGCGTCCGTCAAGAGAAACGGTTGAAGTATCATCAGTAATGCTCTTTCCTGTTGGAACGTCTAATTCAAACTTGAAGGACTTATCGCCGTATTGACCTGTGATGAGCCTGACGTCCTTAACATAGCAGTAGCAGATATAAGGATCGATCAAAACGAGTTCCTGGAGGTTAGCGCCTTCAAGCTGATAATCATAAACAGCAAATATCTTGTTTATGCCCTTGATATATCCGAAGCAGTAACCATCAGTCATCTTGCTGAATGAAATATCGATCGTACCACCGCTTATCTTAGTAAAAACAAAGCGGTATTCAGGATCAGAAAGGCCGTAACCTGCAAGATCTTTTGTATCTATCTCAACAAATTCCGTAATAGACAAACGCGCAACAGAATCGATGAGATTTCCGAAATATCCGCTTGCCTCATGAACATAAGGATCATAGATATTGAATACGGAAATGCCTGAATCTGAGATCGATACCGTGGCATCAAGAGACAATCCGTCGGATTTTCTGCCGAAATGAACAGACTTAATGTCGTTATAATCGATGTTAAGATTCAGCTCATCAAGGAAGTTTACTGATGTATACTGGGCAATCTGCGCCTTAGTCGCATAGATCGTATAAATGTCATTAGAACCTGTTACATTCGCATAGGTAAAGTTATCATCAGGAGAATTATTTCCGATATTAACTACTACGGTCTCACCTGCTACGGTGTTGATCGTAACCGTTATCCTGGGGTTATCAAGACCGAAATCAGCGAAGTTACCGCTTTCTGAAACTTTGCTGTCAGCATAGAAGTTCGTCATGTACTCAACATAATCAGCAAGTCTGGACTCCGAATACTTTTCGCTGGGATCAAAGTCATCACCCTGGAATTCATACTTGCCGGTTCCGTCAGAGTTTGCCGTGCGTACAACCTTGGAATTATATCCTGTTACGTTGTTATGAACATTTACGGATGCAATATCGGCCTGCTCGTAATCCACGATCTTAAGAGAATCATTGCCCGTCTCAGCAGCATTCTTATTGCGAATACTGTCGATTGCAAAATAGACTATCGAAAAGACAGCCAGAAACAGCAATAATATTGACGGAACAATTAGATTCTTAACAGACTTCATATCAGAGATTCTTCCTCTTTGTGTAAACAACAACTGCGAGAGCTACAAGCAGGATGGGAATGAGCATCATGAAGATTACAAGAACTACTGTAGAGGAAGCTGTTGTAGCCTTCGTAACATCGAGCGAGAAGTTCTCAACATTCTTAGTCGCAATATTCAAACTGTTAAACGTCTTTGTGCTTGTAAGTTCTCTTATGCATGACTTAAAGAAATCGACATTCGTATCATTGATTCCGTAAGACGAAATATACTGATCGGATGTAAAGTTCATAGTACCGAAAACGAATGCCTTCGCAGGATCAGCTCCCTCACCTGCAGAATACATTGCAGGATAGAACTGTTTACCTGTAACCATTGTGCTCTCGATAGCATTTCCGTACTGGTCAAGAGCCGTAGTAGCAGCATTCTCACTGGTCTTAAGAACAGGAGCAGTCTTAAAAGTGCTGCCCGGAATATCAGCTGATCTTACAGATCTTGTGTTTGTGCAATGGAGGAATGTGATCTCGGCATAATCAGTAAAGCCTTCACAAGCCTTTGCAATATGATCGAGCTGGTATCCGCCAAGCTGGTAATTAGAATCGTTCTCAGAGATGAGATAAGGATCGAGAACAAGATTCATCTCAGTTAAGAGCTTATTAAGTCTCTCGTACTTCTCAGTAACGTTGATAACATTGAAATCAACAGCAATAAGGAGCTTTCCGCCTCTCTTAACAAAAGCTGAGAGCTCGACATACATCTTCTCGGAGATATCATTCTGAGGACCGTTCATGATGATGAGGTCACAATCTTCAGGAATAGAGAAATTATCAGAGACAGAAAGTGCGATGGGTTCGATCGCCATTGAATCCAAGATCTTTGCAATATAATTGCTGCCGTCCTCTTCAAGACCTGTAATGAGATATGCCTTGCAGGAATAGCCGTTTGTCAGGATATACATCGTGTTCGTGAAAGTATATTCAACTTCGTTTCCCGTTACATAGTAGTAACCCTGTGCAAGATAAGTCTCATCATATCTATAGCAGTCATACGGGCTGATTATCTTGATCTTGTCATTGTACTTAACAACGAAATTGCCTGTCTGGCTCGAGAGTTTATATGCATTATTAGGATCGAGCTGGCTGATGATAGTAGGCTGCGTTGTAGGATTTACGTAATCAACAGTGATCTTTCCTTTCGAAGCCTTAACATAATCATCAAGCAGCGGGCAGATATACTGATATTCAGTCTGGGCAACATCAGAAGGCTTGTCGAAAAGTCCGACGATCTGGATCTTCGTATCCTGAGGAAGTCCGTTGATATAATCGATCGACTCCTGTGAGATCGTATTAGAAAGAGCATCAGAGAAATCAAATGTGAGTGCTTTTCCCAGGATCTTATCGAAAAGCACGTTTACCAAAAGAACAATAGCGATAAGGATGACAACAGATCCGATGGAATAGAACTTAAGCTTATCGGAACGCTCGTCATTTGCAGGCTTTTTTACGTTAGAAACAGTCTTATTCATATCAATCCTTTACCTCCATCACGCCTGGCTCCAGCGTTTCTTTTCCAAAACCCTGAATGTTAAATAGAGGAAAAGGATTCCGATGGAAACGAGGTAAATAAGTGCTGATACCGAGAAGATTCCAAGGCGGAAATCCTGCGTCTTAACAAAAGGATCAAACCATGCGATCGCTCTTGCGAGGCCGTCACCTGCTGCTTTTGCCGAATCTATCTGAATAGCAGAAAGAACGGATGTGAGAGCTGCGCCTGCATAACTGCCGATCGTGCTGATAAGCTGTGTTACAAGGATGATTACAAATGCAACGATAGCTGAAATGATCTGGCTGTCTGTAATGGCGGATGCAAAAAGACCGATCGTTATAAACATGAATGCCATGAAGAAGAATACGATGATAGTTCCGATGGAACCTACCTCAAAGTCTCCGCCGCATGCCAAAGTTACGATGATGTGGATGATGACATTGATGAACATGATCGCATAAAGCGCGAATGCTGCAAGGACCTTGCCGACTACAACATTGAAAAGGCCTACAGGTGTCGTGTAATAAAGGACATCCGTTCCCCTCTTCTTATCTTCTGACAGAAGTCCCATCGTGATAATGGGAACGATGATAACGAAGAATGCACGGAGCGAGATAACTTCAGTCGCGATATTTACAGAACCTGCTGCAAACTGCGAATAGAAAATGAATCCGGAAAGGAATGAGAACAAAGCGATGGCAACATATCCGACCGGTGATCTGAAATAGGATAAAAACTCTCTCTTGAAAATCGCTGACATAGATCAAGCCCTCCCTTTTCCTGAAGTAATGCTAAGGAAGACTTCTTCCAATGTCGGATCAAGAGAACGCATCTCTAAGATCGGCCAGCCCGCATTTGCCATTACATAGAATATCTGTGTTCTGACTTCAGTCGTATCAGGAGCTGATATCGTGATCTCAAGCTGGGCGAGCTTGCTGTCAACTACACGCGGTATGGCTGCTGAAATACCCTTGATCGTACGGATCTTGGCTGCTGCATCCTTGGCAGAACCCCTGAATGTAAGAAGGAGCTTGGACTGTCCTGATAATCTCTTGGACAGGTCGGACAATGTATCTACCGCAGCGATCTTGCCGTGGTTGATGATAACTACTCTGTCAGCTACTTCCTGGATCTCAGAAAGGATATGTGAGCTGATGATGATAGAGTGGGTCTTTGAAAGTGACTTGATAAGCCTTCTGATCTCAATGATCTGGTTAGGGTCAAGTCCTACTGTAGGCTCGTCAAGGATAAGGATCGAAGGATTTCCGACCAGAGCCTGTGCAATTCCCACACGCTGCTTATAACCTTTTGAAAGGTTACCGATGAGTCTGTCCTGAACATCGTCGATCTTAACCATCGACTTGATGTTTACGAGCTGTTCTTTGCGCTTATCCTTAGCAACACCCTTAAGATCGCATATGAAGTTGAGATACTCGTTTACGGTCATGTCCGTATAAAGAGGCGGATTCTCGGGAAGATAGCCGATCTCTTTTTTGGCAAGTTCAGGTTCTTCAAGGATATCGTGGCCGTTGACCTTAACAGTACCGGACGTAGAAGACAAATATCCGGTGATGATATTCATTGTCGTGGTCTTACCGGCACCATTGGGACCTAAGAATCCCAGGACTTCGTCGTCATTAACAGTGAATGAGATACCTCTGACGGCTTTTTTGTCGCCATACCTCTTCACCAGATTATTAATCTCGATCATTGCTACCTCCAGATAAGCTGATGATACAACTCTCTATTATAACAAAGTAAGAAAAACAAAAAAGTGTGAAAAGGCAAGAATTATTGAGAAATCAGCGGTTTCTCATGGTCAATTCTACGGCAAACACCTTTGTATCAATGTTTTTATAGCCGAAAACGCTGACCTTATCCCCGTCCCTGGTAATGAAAAGCTCGACTTTCTCGCCTGCTTTTACTTCGCTGTTATAGTTAATGACGAGGTCTTCTATAAGCGAAACGTCATAACCGCACTTAAAGAGCGCGTCATAAGCCCACGCGGTATATCTGGAGTTATTAACGTGCCTGTTACGGTCAAGCTCGTTATAGTCCGCATATTTAATGATCACGGGCTTTTCGGTCTCCCCTGCGATCTCATTTCGCTCAGGAAACTTAATCTTGGGGCATTTTTCTCCGAATACGAGCTTCGTATCCTGTATTGTCGGAGGCGGAAGCTCCGGGCGCTTATTAGCAATAACGGGCCTGTGAGTCTCCCAATCTGCAAGGATCCATACGGATGTCGCATAGCCTATAAGCCTGCCGTCAGCGCTGTATATCTCAAATTCACGGCCGTAATAGAACTTATCGATATAGCTGGCCCATGTCTTGATCTTAAATGTCTCATGCCAGCCGGGAAGCTCGGTTATATGAAGTCTCATCTTAAGGATGATCCAGCATATCTTGTTGTCTTTTAAGAAATCAGTGCCATAGCCAAGCGTATAAGAGCTCCTCTCGGCAGCTTCCTGAAGATCGCCTATCAGAGTGGAACAATAGAGTTTATCGCCTATACCGCATTCTGTTGCCTTGCAGTAGGCTTCCATCTCAGTAAACTTATTTGTCTCCGCCATCTTCCTCTTCCTTCGGCTGGGGCTTCGGCAGCTTATTCATCGGTATGGTATTCCTGGGATTATATCTTCTGAATACCTGATACATCTCATCCTTATACATGAAAACGATAACGAGCTTAATTCCTTCGTTCGTTACAGCCCAGTACCAGTACTTGTCTTCGATATCGAAGTTCTTAAAATCGGTCATCCTGAGAACGTAATTGGCGTTCTCCATATCACTGTCAAACCTGTCAGAAGTAACAGGGCCAATGTAATCACAGTCCTTAAGTGAAAAACTTACAAGATCATCACGCTTATTATCTCCGTGGATAATCGCGCAGTCGACAAGATCGTTGGATATCTCTATCTCATACTCCTTCTTTTCGCGCTTGATGATGATAACGACACCGGCAACGATACCGAAAGAAATGATTCCCGTTATAAACCAGATATTTAATCCGAAAGTAAGCGGAATAAAATTAATGAAAAAGATCAGTGCGATAGCGCCAGAAATAAGAAAAGTGTTGAAAAACACTTCTGTAAAACCGGTCTTACGAATAACGCTTGTCTCAATAAAACTATCCTGTAACATGATTCACCTCAAAACTCTGTTAATTCTAACACAAAACTGAATTCGGGTGCTTTTTAATTACCGGTCAATTTCAGACCCAATACCCACCGTTGAAGAAATGTTTACGAAAATCGCGAAAATCTTCAACCAAAAGTCGGAAACCGGGGCAAATCCGTCTTTTCGCTGAAGAAAAAGGCCGATTTCTTCAACATTTCGTAAACATAGAAAAAGAGGCCGTCCACTCGGACGACCTCTAAATTAAATATTTGTAAATGAGCAATTTGATTTCTTTGCGATTTCCGCACAAGCGAACGAAGTGAGCGCGGAAGCCTTATCGCGGAAAATCAATATTGCGAACGCCTATTAATACATCGGCTGCTGAGGCATTGCAGGTGCTTCCTTCTCAGGAATATCTGTAACTACAGCTTCTGTTGTAAGTACTGTTGAAGATACGGATGCTGCATTCTGGAGAGCAGAACGTGTAACCTTTGCAGGGTCAACGATACCTGCTTCGAACATGTCAACATACTTGTCATTCAAAGCATCGTAACCTGTGCCGGGTGTAGAGTTCTTGATCTTCTCGCAGATAACGCTGCCGTCAAGACCGGCATTTGCAGCAATCTGGCGAACAGGTTCCTCAAGAGCACGAAGAACGATCTTAACGCCTGTCTTTACGTCGCCTTCTGTCTCATCGAGTAGCTTAGCGATTGCAGGAAGAGCGTTAACATAAGCAGTTCCGCCGCCCGGAACGATACCTTCTTCAACTGCAGCTCTTGTAGCGTTGAGAGCATCTTCGATACGGAGCTTTCTTTCCTTCATCTCTGTCTCAGTAGCAGCACCAACCTTGATTACTGCAACACCGCCGGAGAGCTTAGCGAGACGCTCCTGGAGCTTCTCACGATCATAATCGGACTTTGTCTCTTCGATCTGAGCCTTGATCTGAGCGACACGGGACTTAACTGCACCCTCTTCGCCTTCGCCGTCAACGATGATCGTGTTGTCCTTATTAACCTTAACCTGGTGAGCACGGCCGAGCTGGTCAAGTGTTGTATCCTTAAGCTCTAAGCCCAAGTCAGATGTGATAACCTGACCGCCTGTAAGGATAGCGATATCTTCGAGCATAGCCTTTCTTCTGTCACCGAAACCAGGAGCCTTAACACCAACGCATGTGAATACGCCTCTGAGCTTGTTGACGATAAGTGTTGCGAGAGCATCACCTTCGATGTCTTCAGCGATGATTACGAGCTGCTTGCCGGACTGTGCGAGGGGCTCGATTACAGGAAGGATGTCCTGGATGTTGGAGATCTTCTTATCTGTGATAAGGATGTAAGGCTCGTCGAAAACAGTCTCCATCTTATCTGTATCTGTTGCCATGTAAGGTGAGATATAACCTCTGTCGAACTGCATACCTTCAACAACGGAAAGCTCTGTGAGCATTGACTTGCTCTCTTCAACAGTGATAACGCCGTCAGCTGTAACCTTCTCCATAGCTTCAGCGATCATCTTACCTACTTCTTCATCGCCTGCGGAGATTGCAGCAACACGTGCAATATCCTTGGAACCGTCAACCTGCTTAGCCTTGCCCAGGATCTCGGAAACTGCAGTATCTACAGCCTTGGAGATACCCTTTCTTAAGATGATCGGGTTAGCGCCTGCTGCAACGTTCTTCATACCTTCACGGATGATTGCCTGTGCGAGGAGCGTAGCTGTTGTAGTACCGTCACCTGCTACGTCATTTGTCTTGGATGCAACTTCCTTAACAAGCTGAGCGCCTGCATTCTCATAACGGTCTTCTAATTCGATCTCTTTTGCGATCGTAACACCATCGTTTGTGATAAGAGGTGCACCGTACTTCTTATCGAGTACAACGTTTCTTCCCTTAGGTCCCAAAGTAACCTTAACTGTGTCGGCTACCTTATTTACGCCTGCTTCCAAGGACTTTCTGGCGTCCTCAGCGTACTTAATGTCTTTTGCCATATATATTCGCCTCCAAATTTATAATCAATCTTCAACGATAGCAGCGATATCGTCCTGACGAACGATGATGTATTCCTCGCCGTCAAGCTTAACGTTTGTGCCGGCATAATCACGGATGATTACCTTCTCGCCGACCTTGACTTCCATCTTAATCTCATTGCCGTCAACGATTCCGCCGGGACCTACTGCGATGATCTCTGCGATCTGAGGCTTCTGCTGAGCTCCGGAGGACAAAATGATGCCGCTCTTTGTTGTCTCTTCAGCCTGAAGTTTCTTTACTACTACCTTATCTGCCAAGGGCTTAATTGTCATAAAAAAGACCTCCAATACAATGAAATTGTGGTTAGCACTCTTAACCTTTAAGTGCTAACCACAACAAAATATAATTCTTAAACCCGATACTGTCAATACGAAAATCAAAAAAAGTCAAAAACGCTAATGGACAAGTTTTTCGAGCGGTATATTAGTCTTGCACTTCGAAAGTTCCGGTACGTGCGAAGGCAGCTTTACAGGGTCAAAATCAGTTGTCTGACCGTAGAAATACTGCTGTACGTAAGGGATAAACGCATTCCAGTTAACTCTCATGCTCCACTCGCCGTCATATGTGCCCTGGTTGTAGCATCCTTCGATAGGAAGCTGGAGATACTGCATCTCGGCTTTCTGCAATGAGGGCAGGAATTCCAGCGCATACTTCTCGACGTCTTCTTTTGGAATATTGGTAACGATCGCACCGAGAACGTCATCCATGCATGCAAGCTTCTGTGTCGCAGAGAGCTTCATATAGCGCTTCATGAGGCTTCGCAAGACTTCGATCTGTCTTTCCATACGCTCATAGTCGCCGTTACCGACATATCTGACTCTGGCATAAGCTACGGCCTGGATACCGTTAACCCATGTGCCGTCACCTGTGCTCTCGATAAGAGCCGCATTAGGATAGAGCTCACGGATATACTGGTTTGCGACACGCTTCTCACCTGATGTCATGTTGACGTAAACGCCGCCGACAGCATCAATGATCTTGGCCATATGGCTGAAGTTAACATATGCGTAGCCGTCGATCTTGATCCTTAAGCAGTTCTCGACAGTTGCCTGCAGGAGCTTAGGACCGCCGTAAGACATCGATGCATTTATCTTGTGGGGCTTACTGTAACCCGGGAAATATGCATATGAGTCTCTGGCGATAGATAAGAGCTTGATCGTCTCATTCTTCGTGTCGACTGACATTACAACGATAACGTCGGATCTGTCGCCCTTGCCGTCTTTGTTGTAACTCTTGCTTCTGCTGTCGATACCGATAAGAAGGAAATTCTTTACGGGATCATCCTTAAGGACTTCATAAGACGTCGCTTCGGAATTAATCGCCTGGCTTAATTCGACGGTCTCACCTTCATCGTTAACGATTGTAATGACCTGCGTCGGATCGTCAGTCTCATATGTGATCTGGTTTAAAAGGTAATCCTTATACCAGAAACCAAACCATACAACGCCTACCAAAGCGCCTATCAAAGCGGCAAGAATGCCGAAAACGACTCTGAGCTTTAAATGATTTACTTTCTTGGCTTTGCGGCCTTTTTTACCTGATCTTTTTGCTACATTCTTTGAGAAACCGTACTGGGAAGCCTCTTCTTCCGCACTTAACTGTCGTCTGGCCGGTTTCTTCTGTCTGGCCCTTAACTGCTCCGCATCAATATACTCCGAATCAGAAAATCCGTAGACAGCGGTGCGGCTTTTTGCCATTCTTCTGTTGCCTCTATTATCCATTAAAACCTCAAATTGATCCTTTAGTCCTTAAGACCTTCAGGATTCATAGTCTGCCACTTCCAGCAGGATGAGCACATCTCATCGATTCCGTATTCGGCCTTAAAGCCCAATACTTCTTCTGCCTTCTTAGTGGATGCATAGCATGTAGCTATGTCGCCCGGTCTTCTGGGACCGAAAACGTGCTTGATCTCGTGACCGCATGCCTTCTCGAAAGCTGCGACAGCTTCCTTTACGGAAGTTCCCTTGCCCGTACCGAGATTGAAAAGGCTGACAGGATCGTCTGTCTTCTCAAGATACTGGATTGCCTTAACATGACCCTTTGCAAGGTCAACAACATGAATATAGTCACGGATACATGTACCGTCAGGAGTGTTGTAATCAGTTCCGAAAACCGTAAGGCAGTCGAGCGTGCCGCCTGCAACCTTAGATATATAAGGGAACAGATTGTTAGGAATACCTCTGGGATCTTCACCGATAAGTCCGCTCTCATGAGCTCCGACCGGGTTAAAGTATCTAAGCAGACAGATCCTCTTGGAAGGCTCTGATTTTGCATAGTCTCTTAAGATCTGCTCGAGCATCCACTTTGTCCAGCCGTAAGGATTGGTGCATGTGCCAAGAGGGCTTTCTTCAGTAAAAGGAACGTCCTCGCTGGAACCGTATACGGTTGCAGAAGAACTGAAAACAAGATTATTAACGCCGAATTCAGTCATAAGGCGGCAGACGTTGATCATGCTGCCGATATTATTGGAATAATAATCCAAAGGGATCCTTACTGATTCACCGACTGCCTTAAGACCTGCGAAATGAATAATAGAATCGATCTTATTCTCTTCGAAGACTTTTCTTAAGGAATCGATATCGCAGCAGTCTACTTTGTAGAACTTGAATCTCTTGCCCGTGATCTTTTCGAGGCGGTTCTGAACTTCCATCTTACTGTTGGAAAGGTTATCTGCAATTACTACATCGTAGCCATTCTCAAATAATGAAATAACGGTATGGGATCCGATATATCCGTTGCCGCCTGTTACAAGTACTGTAGGCATAATAATCTCCTTAACACATTTTTTAGCACACAAATTAAACCATAAATAAATACAAAACTAAAGTTATTCCCACTATTTCCGCATATTTGCACCAGTTTGGAACTTAATACATAAATGATTTCTTATAAAATAAATAGGAAATCCCAAACACAAACGGAGATAGTATGAATAAACTTATTTACATTGCTGATGACGATGACAACATTAGAAACCTTTTGAAGACATTCCTTGAGAGGGAAGGTTTTCATGTAACAGGTTTTCCTACAGGTGACAAACTTTTCGAAGTATTCTCTAATTCACCTGCAGATCTCATTATCTTAGACGTAATGATGCCCGGTCACGACGGATTCTTTATCCTTAAGGAGATCCGTAAGACTTCAAATGTACCGATCATTATGCTCACTGCAAAAGACAGTGATGCAGACTATATCCAGGGCCTCGATATGGGCAGTGACGATTATTTCACCAAGCCCTTCTCACCTGTTAAGCTCGTTTCAAAGGTTAAGTCGATCTTAAAGCGTCAGGAAGAGATCACAGGCAAGACCGGTGATAAGCCCGATAACGATGCAGTCTATGAGTTTGCTGACATCATAATCAACAGAAAGACAAAGGAAACAACCATGCAGGGTAAGCCCCTGCCGCTTACTCCTAACGAGTACCAGCTTCTCACCTACCTCATCTCTAACAGGGACAGAGCTGTATCCAGAGCTGAGCTTCTGGACAAGATCTGGGGTTATGAGACTCAGGTCGAGACAAGAGTTGCTGACGACACCGTTAAAAGATTAAGGAAGAAAATCAGTAAATCTGATGCTAAAATATCTACTATCTGGGGTTACGGCTTCAGATTAGTAAACAGATCAGATGAAGATACTGAAGACGAAGACGGAGACGATCAGGACTAATGACTGATAAACCGGTTCAGGCACGGTCAAAAGCAAAAAAGCCTTCAAAAAATAAATCGGCGATAAGAATCCCCATCTCACTGCACTTCTTTGCAGTTGAGATCGTGGTAATCATTCTCGCCGTTTTTATTGTCAACATTTATATCCAGTCCATCGTTAAGGATTACATCTATAAAGAGTGTAATGACCGTCTCGAAGCAGCCGTTGAATCCACGCAGAGTTTGACGCAGACATTCAGGCTTGAACTTGATGCATCTGAGGAAAAGACCGAGCAGAACATCAGACAATATCTGCTTAATTCAATCGCCACATCAGACTCCCTTTCTTCACAGGCAACTATCGCCCTTTATACCTATGATGAGAAAACCGACAAGTTCTTCGTCTTATGGCCGAACTACTCTGTATCCTATGCAAACAGAGCTAACCGCGTTATTAACAAGGTTATAGAAGAAAAAGGTTATCAGACATTTAACAAGACACAGGAACTGGATTTTGACGGCAACCTGCTTTATTACCGTACGATCGGTTTTAAACTTGCTGACACAAATCCCGAAGACCAGATACCGGGAAACGACCTGACACACAGAGATGCCACTGAGATCGATCTCTCCAAATATTATCTCTGTGTTTACGTTAACTCCAATAACTACTATTCGTTCATGGCGCAGAACTCGCTTGCTCTCGTCCAAGCAGCCCTGCTTGCTATAGTTATTGCCGGTATCTTCAGTATCCTGATGACCTACCCTATCATCTTCTCCACCCAGAAGCTATCGAGATTTGCCAGAAGAGTCGCAAAGGGTGACTTCACGCCCGTAAGAGGCCATATCGTCAGTAAAGAGCTTTCCGAATTAGGTGACGTAATGAACCAGATGGCTTATAAGCTCGAAGAATCGGATATCGAACAGAAGACCTTCTTCCAGAACGCTTCCCACGAATTAAGAACACCTCTTATGTCTATTCAGGGTTATGCGGAAGGCCTTAAATACGGAGTTTTCGAGAGTGACGAAGACAGAGAAAACGCAATTGACGTCATTATCGACGAGACAGGCAGATTGTCAGGCCTCGTTGAGAACCTCCTCTCCATTTCCAAGATGGACATGAGCAGGAGCGGCAACTATGAGGTTAAGAAGCAGAAGATCGATGCCAGAAGGATCTGCGAAACGATAATTGACCGTGTCAGAGGCAACTTCATCCACGAAGACAAGGGTATCTTAAACGATATCAGGATCAAGAACACTTATATCTATGCTAATGAAAACGATCTTATCAGATGTCTCGAAAACATCTTCTCCAACTGCCTGAGATACTGTAAGACCGCAGTCACATTTAAATGCTATAGGTCTGAAGACGGTGCAAATGTTATTTTCGAGATCTCTGATGACGGTCCGGGTATTGCACCTGAAGTTGCAGAGCACCTTTTCGAGCGTTTCTCCAAAGGCGCTGACGGTAAGCACGGTATCGGCCTTGCATTAGCTCTTGCTATTGCAGAAGAACACGACGGTACGGTTACCGCGCATAATAAGCCTGAAGGCGGAGCTTGTTTTGAGATTACAATCCCTGTGGTTAAGCGCCGTGACCAGCTGACAAAGATGAATAACGACAGCGCTACCTTGGAATTAAATATCTGACGGCATTAAAGAACGCCGGCTTTCCATTAAACTTAGCCGAAGTATCAGCAGCAAACTTATTCTTGGCATTTACTATCTTCTGGTATACACCGGGAAAGCCGAGCATAGCATTTAATGAATTTCCGATAGAGAAATACCTTCCCGAATATAGCATTGACTGGATCCTCATAAGTATCCTCGGATCAGTATATTCAGGCGGAAGAACACAGTTGCTGTAACCGTTGTAAATGATATTTAACTGATTCGAAAGCTCCTCGAACTTCTTAAACAGGTCTTCTAATTTAGCCTTATGCCTTTTCTTTTTGATAAAGAACAAAGCTATCAATCCGGCACCAAAAAGCAGGAATACAAGCGCAATTATCGAAAATAAAAGGATATTGTCTTTATAGTTGGATGTTGCTGCCGAGAAAACAAATATAAGGCTGTGTAAGGAAAACAAAACGCCCCAGATAAAAGGTGCAGTGCTTGTCCTGGCATATTTCTCGATATCGTCTATGCAGGTCTCATAATCCTGGAAAACATTAACCTTTGCGGAAAAATGATTGATCATCTTATTGATCTCAACGATATTAGCATCCCTCTCAGCTGTAAGATTCGCATTCTGAACGATCTGCTGCTGGGACGGAACGAATCCTGTTGCAGTGCGCTGGAAGCCTGATGCCTGAACCGAAGGCACCTGCTGCTGAACAGCTCCCGTATAAACAGAAGCGGGCGCAGTTACCGGCGCAGGAGCAGTTACAGGAGCGGTCTGATAAACAGGCGCTGCTGTCTGAACAGTCTTAGTTGTCTGATGAGGCTGCGGATCCGGTGTTGCAGGATCCGGACTGCCGGTTATCTTCCAATCTGAATCAAAATCAGCCATTAAAGCTCTCCCCTATCCGATTAGCTAAAAACAATTTTATTGATTTGGGACTCTATTTTCAATAACCATTCATAAAAAACAGGGCCACATGAATCTGCAGCCCCGTTCAAATAAGCTATTTAATTATATCAGCCAAGCTTCGGGCACTGAGCCAGAGAAGCAGCGATATCGTCGTCTGTAGGAATGTAGTCATCCATAACGCCGTCGTTGAACTTCTGGTAAGCAACGAGGTCGAAGTAACCTGTACCGGTAAGACCGAATACGATGTTCTTTGCTTCGCCAGTCTCCTTGCACTTGAGGGCTTCGTCGATAGCAACCTTGATAGCGTGTGAGCTCTCAGGTGCAGGAAGGATACCCTCGACTCTGGCGAACTGCTCAGCAGCTGCGAATACGTCTGTCTGCTTAACGGATCTGGCCTTCATGTAGCCGTCATCATAGAGCTGTGAAAGGATCGTGCTCATGCCGTGATATCTCAGGCCGCCTGCGTGGTTAGGTGCGGGCATGAAGTTGCTGCCCAATGTGTACATCTTAGCAAGAGGGCAAACACGACCAGTATCGCAGAAGTCGTAAACATAAGAGCCCCTTGTGAATGAAGGACATGAAGCAGGCTCAACAGCGATGATCTCGTACTGGTTCTCGCCTCTGAGCATCTCGCCTACGAAGGGTGAGATCAAGCCGCCAAGGTTGGATCCGCCGCCTGCACAGCCGATGATCATGTCTGCCTTAACGCCTACCTTATCAAGTGCTGCCTTTGTCTCAAGACCGATAACGGACTGGTGGAGCAATACCTGATTGAGAACTGAACCCAAAACATATCTGTAGCCTTCCTGAGATGTAGCTGCCTCAACAGCCTCAGAAATAGCGCATCCCAGAGAACCGTCTGTTCCGGGGAACTGCTCGTTGATCTTGCGGCCGACATTAGTAGTCATTGAAGGAGAAGGTGTTACCTTAGCGCCGTATGTTCTCATTACTTCGCGTCTGAAAGGCTTCTGCTCGTAAGATACCTTAACCATGTAAACCTGGCAGTCAAGTCCGAAGTATGCTGTAGCCATTGAGAGCGCTGTACCCCACTGGCCTGCGCCTGTCTCAGTGGTTACACCCTTGAGACCCTGCTTCTTAGCATAATATGCCTGAGCGATAGCAGAATTGAGCTTGTGGGAACCAGAAGTATTGTTACCTTCAAACTTATAGTAGATATGTGCAGGTGTACCGAGAGCCTTCTCGAGGCAATATGCTCTTACGAGCGGAGAAGGTCTGTACATCTTATAGAAATCAAGGACTTCACCGGGGATATCGATCCACTTGTCGTCATTGTTCATTTCCTGCTTGGAAAGCTCTTCGCAGAATATAGGATAGAGATCTTCAGCCTTTAAGGGCTCGCCTGTGCCGGGATTAAGAAGCGGTGCGGGCTTGGTCTTCATATCAGCACGGACGTTATACCAAGCTGAAGGAATCTCATTCTCAGATAAGTAAATTTTGTAAGGAATTTCGGACATATATAGTCTCCCTTCGAAAAAACTGATTTATTTTACAACAAAAATAAATAATTTTGCACAACAGTTTTCGAACAAAATCAAAAGTCTTTCTTGGCCTTCTCGAGAGTTTCGATTACTTTGTCACACCATTTATCGAATTCCGGATCTTCCCTTCTGCACTCTTCATGGTCAAGAATGTAGTTTAAAGCGCGCCTTACGCCCTTATGGAAAGGGACATTAGTCTTAAGGTCAGGAGCAAGTCTTTTTATTTTCGAGTTATCGAACACTACTGATACAGCCTTGTCGCCTGTAAGGCTTCCTTTGAAGTCATAATCAGGACCAAGAGCCGTAAGAAGCTCTGAAGAAACATGATATGCCTTAAGCTCTACGCCAAGCGCATCAGCAATAGTCTGATAGATCTGATTCCAAGTCAGGACTTCGTCGCCGGTTATCTGGAAAGCCTCGCCTATAGCATGGCGGTTGCCCATAAGTGCCGTGTAACCGATCGCAAAATCCTCATTAAATGTGAGGTGCCACAAGGATTCGCCGTCGCCGTGGATAATTACCGGCTTTCCGTCCATCATGCGCTTTACTACCTGCCAGGAGCCGTTCTTTCCGTGAACGCCCAGGGGAATATTCCTCTCATCGTATGTGTGGCTGGGTCTTACGATCGTTACAGGGAAACCGTCTTCCCTGTATCTTTCCATGAGATACTGCTCACAGGCGATCTTGTTTCTGGAATACTCCCAGTAAGGATTAGCAAGCGATGTTCCTTCGGTGATTATGTAATTTGCAGAAGGCTTGTTATACGCCGAAGCAGAGCTTATATAGATATACTGCCTGGTTATGTCTTTAAAAAGCCTGTAATCGCGCTCTACCTGATCTACGGTAAATCCGATAAACTCGCCTACTACATCAAAGGTCATGCCTTCCAGAGCCTTGGTTACTTCTTCCTCATCATTGATGTTACAAACGATCTGATGGACATTCTCAGGCACTGTATCAGCCCTGCTGCCGCGATTTATGAGCCAGACTTCCCATGTATTATCCTGTGCAAGCTTTCTTGTTATTGCGCTGCTGATGGTTCCCGTGCCGCCGATGAATAATGCTCTCATGAGATGACCTCCGTGTATATGTTTAAAACAATTTTAGCAAACTAAAGAAACGGGCTATATCAAATACCCATATCTCAATCCGCATTTTCTTGTATTTTGTGATAAACTTCTGTCGTTATATTTTAATTTAATAAGGCTGGCACATGAAAACTTCTGATTTTTACTACGATCTGCCCGAGAGACTGATAGCACAGGTCCCCACAAAGGACCGTCTGGCATCACGCCTTTTGGTGCTCGACAAAAAGACCGGCAAAGTAATTGACGGTCACTTCCCTGATATCAAGAAATACCTCAGAAAAGGTGATGTTCTTGTCATCAATAACACCAGAGTCATTCCTGCCAGACTTTTGGGTGTGCGTTCAGACACACAGAGCCCTGTTGAGCTCCTGCTCTTAAAGAGGATCGACGACAATCACTGGGAGACATTGGCCCGTCCCGGCAAGAAAGTCAGAGAAGGAAAACGGATGACATTTATCCCCGGAGAACTCGAAGCAGAATGCGAGCAGGTCTTGGAGAGCGGCAACCGTATAATCAGATTCGAATTCAAAGGCGTATGGGAAGAAGTATTGGACAAAGCAGGTACAATTCCCCTCCCGCCTTATATCCATGAGAAATTAGACGATCCGGAGAGATATCAGACAGTCTATTCCAAGGATTCCGGATCAGCAGCCGCACCTACTGCAGGTCTTCATTTCACAAAAGAACTCCTGGCCGAATTACAGGATATGGGCGTTGAGATCGCTGAACTTACTCTTCACGTTGGCCTTGGTACTTTCAGACCGGTTAAGGCAGAGACTATTGAAGATCACGAGATGCATTCCGAATGGTATGACTTCCCCAAAGAAGCTTCTAACATCATCAGGAAAGCCAGAAGCGAAGGCAGAAGGATCATCTCTGTCGGCACTACATCTACAAGGACTCTTGAGACTGTTGCATCAAATGACCCCGAAATGATGCCGGCTTCAGGCTATACTCAGATTTTCATCTATCCCGGATATGAGTTTAAGTGCGTAAATTCTCTTATCACCAACTTCCATTTGCCAGAGTCAACATTGATAATGTTGGTATCTGCATTAGCAGGAAGAGAAAATGTTTTAAACGCTTACAAGCATGCCGTTGAGGAAGAATACAGATTCTTCTCTTTCGGAGATGCTATGTTCATTACAGATTTGGAGAACTGATATGTCTTATCCCGTATGGTACGAACACATCCACACATGCGCCCAGACAGGAGCAAGACTTGGTAAAGTCCATACTCCTCACGGAACATTCATGACGCCTGCATTTATGCCTGTCGGTACGCAGGCTTCCGTTAAGGGCATGAGCCCTGAAGAAGTATACGGAATGGGCGCAGGGATAATGCTCTCCAATACATATCACCTGTGGCTCAGGCCTGGCAGCGACATAGTTGCCAAAGCAGGCGGTCTTCACAAGTTCATGAACTGGAAGGGTGCGATCCTTACAGACAGCGGCGGATTCCAGGTTTTCTCGCTAGCCAAGCCCAAGGATGTTAAGGAAGACGGAGTTAAGTTCAGCTCACACATTGACGGAAGAAAGCTCTTCTTAACTCCGGAAATCTCCATGCAGGTTCAAAACGACCTGGGTGCAGACATAATCATGGCTTTTGACGAGTGCTGCCCCTACCCTTGCGATCATGCATATGCAGACAGATCACAGGCCAAGACTACAAGATGGCTTGAGCGTTGTATTGAAGCTCACAAGAGACCTGATGAACAGGCTCTTTTCGGAATAATACAGGGATCCATGTATCCCGATCTCAGGAAAAAGAGCGCTGAAGCAGTTACTTCTTTCGATCTTCCGGGTTTTGCGATCGGAGGAATCTCTGTCGGCGAACCCAAAGACCTCTTCATCGACATGATCGACTGCACTGTACCTTTAATGCCTGAAGATAAGCCCAGATATCTTATGGGTGTCGGCACTCCTGACTATCTTATTGAAGGATCCTGCAGAGGCGTTGATATGTTTGACTGCGTGCTCCCCACCAGAATGGGAAGACACGGAACTATCCTTACCGATTACGGCAAAAAGATCATAAGAGACAAGAAGTTCGCAGAAGACTTCGGACCTATGGATCCCGAATGCAGCTGTTATGCATGCAGCAACTTCTCTGCAGCTTACGTAAGACACCTTATCAAAGCAAACGAGATGTTCGGTTTAAGGCTCTGCACATATCACAACATCCATTTCCTCCTGGTACTCATGGACCGTATCCGCCAGGCAATCGCTGAAGACAGATTGGGAGATTTCAGAAAAGAATTCTACGAGAGATTAGGTTAATATGAAGCCTATTTTCTATGCACAGAAGAGCACATTTGAATCCGAGCGGGAATCAGAACACAGAGATCTCGCCAGAGAGATCTGTGCCGACGGAATAGTCCTGCTCGAAAACAACGGCGTTCTCCCTATTGAAACTAACAAAGTTGCGCTTTACGGCGCAGGTGCCAGGCACACTGTTTTCGGAGGCACGGGCTCAGGAGAAAACAATCCGAGAAATAACGTCAACATCGAAGACGGCTTAAAGAATGCCTTTATCAGCATCATCAACAAAGAATGGCTCGATGAATACGACGAGCTTTACGACAGAAAGCTTCAGACTTATAAGAAAAACCTGAAGAAAGCCATGCGCAAAGTCCCTCTGATGGAACACATGGACTATGCTGCTGATAATCCGTTCTATCTCCCTGCCGGACGCCCGGTCAACGATAACGATTATACAAATGCTGATGTTGCGATATATGTTCTGGCAAGACAGGCCGGCGAAGGCGCTGACAGAAAAGACATTCCCGGCGATTACTATGCAACCGAAGATGAGATAGCTCTGATGCGCTCGATCGTTCAGCGCTATAAGGACACTATCCTGGTTTTAAATGTCGGAGCTGTTATCGATCTTTCATTCTTAGACGAGATCAAGTTCTCAGCTGTCGTTCTTCTTATGCAGGGCGGCATGGAATCCGGAAATGCGCTTGCAGATATCATCACAGGCAAAGTAACACCTTCAGGAAAACTTGCCGATACATGGGCATACCGTTACGAAGACTACCCTTCTTCTGATACATTCTCAGAAAGAAATCCCGAGAGATTTCAGGAAGACTACAAAGAAGGCATCTTTGTCGGTTACAGATGGTTTGACAAAAAGAAGATAAAACCAAGATACAAATTCGGCTATGGCTTAAGCTACACCAGTTTTAAGACAGAAGTTGACTATTGCGTCAACAGAAAGACAACTGTTTCGGTCAGCGGCTGGGTCACCAACACAGGAAATAAAGCCGGAAGAGAAGTTCTGGCGCTCTATTTATCCTGCCCCGAAAACAGATTCATAAGAGAAGAAAGAATCCTTGCGGCCTTCAACAAAACTTTGCTGATAGAACCCGGTGAAAGAGACTATGTCTCTCTTAGTTTCGACTTAAGAGATTTCGCATGTTTTGATAATGAAAACCATCAGTTCTTATTAGAGCGCGGCGAATACATAGTCTATATCAACGACGATCCGCTGCTGGTAATTACGCTCGATGAAGATGCAGTTACCGAGAAAACTGATCCCATTTCACTATCAGACCGTAAGATCGACTATGTCATCCACGAAAAGAGCAACAGGACAATTCCTGAAGATGTAAGAAAGAGCAGGATCTTTTCTTCTGAGATTGAATGCTTGACCCACAAATATAAGACACCTGATTTTGAGAGAAGCACTGAGATCGACAGGATCGTATCCAACCTCTCATATAAGGATATGAGCAAGCTCTTAGTCGGCAGGACTTACTTTGGACCCTTCAGGCACAGGGTTTTCGGAGCTGTCGGTTACACTACATCAAAACTTTTCCATAAGGGTGTTGATGCAATGCCTATGGCTGACGGTCCTCAGGGACTTAATCTTACAAAAGTATCGACCAAGCCATGGCATAATCTTTTTGCGATCCCTACACTTCCGGAATCTCTAAGGCACGTGCATAAGATATCCAAGATCGGTACGACAAACGAAGAAAAACAGGAAAAAGAACTGTTCTACCAATACTGCACTTCATGGCCTTCAGAGACAGTTGTAGCCCAGACATGGGATGTAAATCACGCCAGATGGCTTGGAGGCGCAGTTGCAAAAGAGATGGTCGAATATGGCGTTGTCTTCTGGCTCGCGCCTGCAGTTAATATCCACAGAAATCCTCTATGCGGCAGAAACTACGAATACTATTCTGAAGATCCGCTTCTTACGGGCCTCATGGCCAAACATGTAATCAGAGGCGTTCATGACGAGGACGGATGCTATCCGACATTAAAGCATTTTGCAGCAAACAATCTGGAAACAAAGCGCAACGTCTCATCTTCTAATCTGGATGAGAGAACTCTTCGTGAGATCTATCTTAAGGCGTTCAGGATCGCAGTCAGTTACGAAGATCTCGAGGCTGTCATGTGCAGCTACAACAAGATAAACGGCATCTACACTGCCCTTAATTACGATCTTCAGACTAAGATTTTGAGAAATGAATGGGGCTTTGAAGGCATTGTCATGACCGACTGGTTCGCAACAGGCCATCACGAGAGCCTGGATGAGCTTTGCTGCAAAGCTGGAACTGATCTCATAATGCCGGGACTTCCCAATATTCCCGCAAAGATAATGAGAGCATATAAAAAAGGCCTCATATCCGGCGATGACATCGAGAGATCTGCAAGAAGGATTATTAAACTCTCATTAATGAGCCACTTAAACAGGGATTAACCGTTAAGTTTAAGCGTAACGGCAGAGAGATTTCCGCACTTAAGCTGAGTCTGGTCAGAGATGCGCCTGACCATCATATACATCCAGTCGCTGCAGGAATCTGAAACAAGAGCATCTGCAAGCACGCCTTCATCAGTCAGATACTTAAAAAACTTCGCAGTGCCAACTACGATCTTATCGTCCTTACTCATTCCGAAAAAGCCGTTGGGAAGGACCTTTATCTGGCCGTCCTTGATGATCTTCGCATAAACACCGCCGCGTCTGTAGCACTCAACACCGTTGTTCAGGACTCGTAAAATGAGATATTCGGATTCTTCGTCCAGGCAGTCGTCAAAGTCGGCAGAAAGATAATCTATGCTCCTTCCGCCCTCTTCACTGTTTAAGATCTCTGAGAATAACAGCGCCTGGCTCTTCGGAGCCGTAGCGAGATTGCTTCCGAAAAAGATGGCAACAGTCAGATTCGGAACGAGCCTTAAGAAAACCTCGTCCTGATAATCAAGAGCATCACCCCTGTGCTTAAATGTGTAATACTCTATCACACAAAGCTCCTTCTCATCTTGATGACTATCGCAGAATAATTATCCTGTCTGGGATTCTTACTCGCCTTAACGCCATACTTTATAGTCCTTGCGATACCTGTCGCATTCTGATCGAAATGAATATGGTTAGCGATACGGTTCATCGGCATGGAATCCGTAACTCCGTCAGAACATACGATAATGATATCATTGTCGATCAGCTTCATCGGTTTTGATGTCACCTGCACATTGCACTTATGGTTACCGATAAAATCAGTAAGACCTCTGGCCCTTGAATCCTTATAAGCATCAACAGAATCGATTCCGCCTTCAGCGGACTTCTTGATCATGACAGCCGCATAATTCTGCTTACTGTTAAGAAGCGTTGCACGGTTATTTCTGATCAGAACGATATTACTGTCACCCAAGCTGTAGAAATTAAGAAGGTCATCGAAAATATGAACCATGACAAGCGTCGCACCGGCGCTTAAATGGAAATCCTCATACACCTGATCGGAAACATCGGATATAAACTTCGCATTATCAGACTGGGCATCAAATTTAAATGGAAAACGATCGCGAAGTGAATCAGTCACAAACTTGGATACGACTTCACCGTTAAGGAGTCCGCCCATTCCGTCGGAACAGGCAGCAACGAGGCCTGACTCCTCGAGCTTTTCGAGCGGCGAGATATATACGGAATCTTCCTGATTGCCTCTCTTGCCGCGCTCGTGGAAATATGCGACATCGCAAACAAGCTTAAGCTTATCCTTATGCTTGTTGCTGTATTTATATGTCTTGATGAGCGCATAAAGTGCGATCGCAACGAACGAAACAAAGCCAACCGCAAAGAGCACCAGTGCTACGCGAAGTGCAAATACAGTATCGTCTGACAAAATAGAAAAATCGTACATTGCTTAATTAAATATCTGTTGGCCGGCCTGTTCGTACTACTCTTCTATTCTAACTCAATTTGCCCGAGATTATTCAGCGTTTTCTGTGGAAGGCTCTTTATCAACTGCAACATACCTGTCAATGAGCTGGCCGGTATAGAAAGCAAGGCCGTACTGGACCCAGGCTATAACAACGAACGAATACAGGAATACGAATATGCCAAGCGTAGTATAAGAAGCTGACATGAGCAAGACAAAAGGAATAACGATATAGAAAAGCGCTACAACTATCCCAAGAGTAAGACATGGGCCGAATCTTAACAGAATAAACAAAACGGCATTCTTATAGATCTTCCCAAGCTTAAGGTCCGTTGAAACCATCAGGTTATAAGCAAAATTCTGTACGAGAATAAAAGCGATATAGATAACACAGAATATCGTGCCGATGATGATTCCTGCATCAGTTTTGGTGTTCAAATAAAAACTCACTGCAAGAATGATTACAGCAGAGAAAAACATTCCGATAAACATTGAAGCCAGACCCTTTTTCCAATTCTCTTTAAGGCCGGTCTTAAAGCTTCCGAATAAGGATACGGATGTGCCGTTCCTTATGTCCTTATAAACATGAGCAAATCCTGCCTGAAACGGCCCTACGCAGATAAGAAGACTTGCTACCATTGAAATGACGAAGAACACAAAAAGCAAAGACAAAAGCTGATATGAAACTACATTTGTAACAGCAGGCGTTGTCGCACCTTCAGCAGATGGGACGGATATAAACTTATTAAGATCAAACGCGTTTATAAGCCCATGAAGAAAAACGTCGCCGTAGAAAAATGCGATCACTAATGCAGGAATGTTAAACAGGATAAACAGGGCATTTACAGCCATCAGCCTTACCAGATGATTCCATCCTGAAATAAAGAAATGAGCAAAAGGACCTTTTGCTCTTTCTTCAAAATCAATGCTGTTATCCTTCTTGTTCTGATCCATATTATTCAGTAAGTTTGGCTACGCTTTCTTCAAATGCTTTAAGGTGCTCTAATGCCCTGTCTGCAAGAGCATTATTCTTATCCTTCTTGGCAGTCTTGCCCTTAAATCTGCCTTCAATGGGACTTACGATTCCGAAGTTGGCATTCATAGGCTGGAACTTCTTGATGTGAGGATCTGAAACATAGAGCGCCATTGAACCGATTACAGTGCAAGCGTCAGGCTCATATTCCGGCTCTATTCCCAAAGCTCTCTGAGCAGCATAGAATCCAGCGACAAATCCGGATGCCGTAGATTCGATATATCCTTCAACGCCAGTGATCTGACCTGCAAAGAAAATATCAGGCTTAGCCCTTAAGCTGTAGTGAGATGACAGATACAATGGCGAATTAAGGAATGTATTACGGTGCATAACGCCGTATCTGGTATACTCTGCATTTTCGAGACCGGGGATCATGCCGAAGACGCGCTTCTGCTCAGCCCACTTAAGTCTTGTCTGGAATCCGACAAGGTTATACATAGTCTTGGCTCTGTCATCCTGTCTTAACTGGAGATTCGCATAAGGCTCTTTTCCGGTCGCCGGATCGATAAGTCCGACTCCTTTCAGAGGCCCGAACCTCATCGTATCAACGCCTCTTTGAGCCATAACCTCTATTGGCATACAGCCCTCAAAAACGATCTCCCTGTCAAAGTTCTTGACCTCTGCCCTCTCGGCATTAACAAGTTCTTCCCTGAAAGCGAGATACTGTTCCTTGGTCATCGGGCAGTTGATATAGTCATCTCCGCCCTTGCCGTATCTGGAAGCTCTGAAAGCCTTGGTCATATCGATCGATTCGCCGGTAACGATAGGTGCGGCACTGTCAAAGAAATGAAGTCCTGATGTATCACCCGTTACTCTTAAGATATCTTCGAAAAGCTCACCTTCCGTAAGAGGCCCCGTCGCAACGATAACGATACCGTCTTCAGGAATCTTCGTTACCTCGCCGGGAATTACCTCAATAAGCGGATTATTCTTAATTGATTCGGTTATATATCCTGAGAACTCGTCCCTGTCTACAGCTAATGCGCCGCCAGCGGGAATCGCACTCTTATCTGCAGCTTCCATGATGAGGGAGCCCAAATGCCTTAATTCCTCTTTTAAAAGGCCGATGGCATTTTCCCTGGCTGCAGCTCTCAAAGAGTTGCTGCATACCAATTCGGCGAAATTCTCAGAATGATGCGCAGGACTGTATTTAACAGGCTTCATCTCATAAAGCTTTACATGAACACCGGCCCTGGCGCAGATATTTGCTGCCTCAGAGCCTGCGAGTCCTGCACCGATTATAGTAACAGTCGGATTATTCTTCATCTTCACTCTTCTTGTCTGAAGACTTTCTGCTCTTTCTGGCATTAGATACACAATCCTTGTTAGAGCATCTGGGATATGCCTTCTTGCCGAAGTGCTTCAAAACCATGTAGCTGCCGCACTCAGGACAGAACTTGCCTTCGATAGGAAGATCCCATGAGATGAAATCGCAGTTAGGATCAGAACCCTGTTTGTCACATGTATAGAATGACTTATTCTTATACTTCTTGGACTTATGAACGAGCAGTCCGGATCCGCACTTAGGGCATGTGCCCTTTGCATATACGACGATATTCTTTGTATAGTTACACTCAGGGAAGTTAGAGCATGCAATGAACTTGCCGTATCTGCCTTCCTTATAAACGAGCTCAGCGCCGCACTGCGGGCAGACTTCGCCGGTCTTCTCAGGCTCGAAAGTGATCTTATCGATAGATTCCTGAGCAGCCTTGATCTGAGTATTGAATTCAGGATAGAAAACATGAAGAACATGTTCCCAGTCTTCCTTGCCTTCTTCAACTTCGTCGAGCTTTGTCTCCATATCAGCTGTGAATGAGAGATCAACTATCTCGCTGAAATTCTCAGAGAGCATATTAGTTACGATCTTACCGAGATCAGTTATCTGCAGGAGTCTGCCGTTCTTCTCGATATACTTACGGTCTAGAATAGTAGAGATAGTAGGAGCATATGTGGAAGGTCTGCCGATTCCGTATTCTTCCAAAGCCTTAATAAGTGTAGCTTCTGTATAGTGCGGAGGCGGTGTTGTGAACTTCTGTAATGACTTAAGATCCAAAAGCTCAAGCTTCATGCCGTCTTCAAGAGGCGGAATGATAGCCTTGCCGTCAGAATCATCAGACTTATTCTGGTCTTCAGCAATATCATCGTAAAGAACGAGGAATCCCTTAAAAGTAACAGTCTCGCCTGTTGCTCTGAATACTCTGTTATTGCAGGAAGCCTGGCATGTAACTGTATCGAGCTTACATGCAGCCATCTGTGTTGCAAGGAATCTGTCCCAGATAAGCTGGTAGAGCTTGTACTGATCGTTAGTAAGAGAAGATCTGATATCTCTGGGATCCAGATCAAAGTGTGTAGGTCTTATAGCTTCGTGAGCATCCTGTGCGGAATTCTTATTCTTATACTGTCTCTTGTACTGTGAGCAGTATTCAGCGCCGAAACGCTCCTTGATGATGTCCTTTGCAGCTGCAACTGCTTCTTCGGAAATACGGACAGAGTCTGTTCTGATATAGGATACGAGAGCTGTCTGTCCCTGACCTGCGATCTCAACGCCTTCGTAGAGCTGCTGTGCAATGGACATTGTCTTCTTGGACGAGAAGCCGAGTCTCTTGGACGCTTCCTGCTGCAATGTAGATGTCGTGAACGGCGGATAAGGATTTCTCTCCTTCTTGCCCTTCTTAACGGAATCGACAATCAGGGGACCTGAACCGACTGCATCAAGTACTTCCTGAGCATCCTCAAGGCACTTCAAGTCATCTTTCTTAACCTTGTCACCGTCTGCAATACCGTAATAACCGAGGATGAACTTATCGGAATTCTTGCCGGGTGTTACGAGAGCCTTGATAAGCCAGTATTCTTCTGGCTTAAAAGCGTCGATCTCAGCGTCACGGTCCATAACGATCTTTGTAGCTACAGACTGAACTCTGCCTGCAGAAAGGCCCTTACGGATCTTCTTCCAGAGAAGCGGGCTTAATTCATAGCCAACCAGTCTGTCCAGGATTCTTCTGGCCTGCTGTGCGTTAGCGAGATTCATGTTGATGGTTCTGGGATTCTTGATAGCTTCCTGAACTGCTGACTTAGTGATCTCGTTAAATGTGATCCTGCACTTTGAATCAGGATCGATCTTAAGTACTTTGGCCAAGTGCCAAGCAATTGCTTCACCCTCGCGGTCAGGGTCGGTCGCGAGCAGTATCTCATCGGCATCAGCTGCCAAGAGCTTAAGATCTCTTACGACCTTCTCCTTTCCCTTCATGGTTATGTACAAAGGTTTGAAGTTATTCTTAACATCAACACCGAGATTACCTGAAGGTAAATCCCTGATATGTCCTAAAGATGCTGAAATGATATAATCGCTTCCAAGATATCTGCCTATAGTCTTTGACTTGGCAGGAGACTCAACAATGACTAATTTCTTGCCCATAAGGTGCCCCTCTATATTTTTAATTAAAAATATATCATCATTATACAAATGTCAACGAGTACTTACCCTTTTCCTGACAAACTGTCCCATTAAGCTCTAAGTCCGTCAAAAGGCTTGAAACCTTATAAAACGGGAGCATCGTTACCTTGCATAACTCATCCGCACAAAGCGGCTTTAATGACAATGCGTCAGTCATTATCAACTTCCAGTTCTCATCAGTCAATACATCAGGTCTGACCTTGGCAAGCTCCCTTAATGCTCCGATATCGACCTTTTTATCAAACTCTTCATTATCGTTCTCCTCGAAAACTACTTCCCCCGGACAATCCATTCCCATCCGCTTATACATAATAGATCTCGTAACGCTGTCTATCACACTTTCTGAACCCAGCAGAACATTTCCGCCGTCTTCAAGAAGCTTTAACCCGCCAATAGCGTTCTCATAGTATATGTTATTCGGCAGCACAAATACTTCTTTTCCCTGATTGGCCGCAAAAGACGCTGTATGAAGCGTTCCTGACACAGAACCCGCTTCCATGATAAGCGTGCAGTCCGACAGCCCCGCTATCAGCCTGTTTCTCGATGGAAAGTATTGTTTCAGGGGCTGCTGGCCCGGCGGCATCTCGGAAATAATGAGGCCGTTCCTGCTTATAAGATCGTAGATATCCTTATTCTTCGGCGGATATATGTTATCGACACCGCCTGCAAGTATTGCTACTGTACCGCCCTTTGTATTAACAGACGATAAATGGGCCTGCCTGTCGATACCGTAGGCCATTCCGGATACGATCGTCACGCCCTTCTCGCCAAGCTCCCTGCATATCTGGTCAGTAGCGTATTGTGAATATTTGCTGGGGCTTCTGGAACCTACTACAGCCACCGAACCTTTAAACGTCATTGAATCAATAAGCGAATAATCACCCCTGACATAAAAGACCTGAGGCATTCCGCTTAAGACTTTCCAGTTATAGGGATAAATCTTATCTAAGACCGATACAACTCCAATGCTGTTTACGGTCGCGATCTTAATGTAGTTATCGACTATCTTTTCGATATTTCCAAAAGACTCCAGGAGCCTCTTTATCCTCAGGACAGAATCAGGCTTAAGTTTAAATTCTTCCTTTACAACACGCTTTAAGACATCCTTATCGTAGAGGTCCTTATAACTCTTGATTGCACCATTATCCTTAAGATCGCACAGCGTCCTGTATGAAATATCGGTATTGAGCATAACGGCAGAATAGAACAGATCATCTCTTCTGGCTTCAACATTATTGATCCTCATAGTTAATATCCTCTCATCCTGAATTGAGCAGCTTCTTCAATGTCATCGACAGAAATATCAGCAGAACCCTTAATATCTGCTATGGTCCTTGCGACTCTTACTAATCGCGTAAATCCCCTGGCACTGAAAAAGCCCCTGTTAGACATCTCAGAAGCCCTTTTTATGGCCTCTTCCGGAATCCTCATTGCATCTCTGAAATCACCTTCGGGAAATGTCCCGTTTAAGTAATCTGCCCCATAACGTTCATGAGCCATATTCCAACAGTCTTCAACTATCTTCCTGTATTTCGAGCTCTCACCTGTCTCCCTGTCGATATATATCGAAGCCATGTCATCAGACGAGATCGTTCTGACCTCGCTTACCAGATCGATCCTCTCCAGAAACGGGCCTTTGATCTTTATCAGATAGCGGTTAACTTCGCCCTCTGTACACCTGCATTTACCGTTCCCTTCGTAATAAAGTCCGCATTTACAGGGATTGCCGGTTCCAAGGAAGATGAAATTCGAATCGAATGAATACAGGTTTCCTTTCTTCATCAGATGAACTTTGCGCTCTTCAAGTGGAGCTCTCAGGAAATCCAAGACTTCTGTCTTATAAAGCGGAATCTCATCAGCAAACAGTATCCCGTGGTTAGCGAGCGCCATCTCGCCGGGAGTAAGACTCATTGCATTTCCAAGGAGTTTCCCGACAGTAATATTCGGTCCTATAAGTCTTACAGGCCTCTCATCACTTATTACAGTGGATTCGCCTTCGATCAATTCCTTCATCGAATAGACATCTGATAGTTCCGCCGGGCTAAGCTTCGGTAGTATTCCGGACAAGATCTTACCGCTCATTGTCTTACCGCTCCCGGGACTTCCCAAAAGCAATATATTATGAAATCCCGCAGCTGCAATAAGCAAAGCCCTTTTGGTCTTCTCCTGGCCTTTTAACGCCGAGATATCGATAAAATCATCTTCTGACTTGCAGACATCAAAATCAAAACCTGTCTCCACATAACTGTTACCGTCAAAGATGCTGCTTAATTCTGACAGGCTGTTTATTCCCTGTCCCTTAAAACCGATTATTCCCGCACTTGATGACTCACTAATAGGGATTATCTTATAATCGAAATCTTCATTACGGACTTTGTTAAGCCTGATACATGCACCGGGAGTTCCTTTAAGTTCACCGCTCAAAGAAAGCTCGCCTTCGGCATATATCTTCTTATCAGGCGGCAGATAAAGCTGGCCTGAAGCAAACAGGATCCCCAGAGCCATCGGCAGATCAAAGTTCGTTCCGGTCTTACGCATATATGCAGGACTTATCCCAATCGTTATATGCCCTTTAGGCATCGAAAAGCCTGTCGATTTAAACGCAGAAATAAGTCTTCCCTGTGACTCCCTGATAGATGAATCACATAAGCCTATAACTGAAAAAGACGGGATGCCGGGCGAGATTGATACTTCAATAAGAGCAACTGTCGAATCCGCTCCGGTCGCAAAGCAGGAATAGAGCCTTGCCACATTAGGTTTAGATGCCATATCAAATCCTCCTTTTAAGAGCAGAATACACTCTTAAAAAACGGATTATCAGTACAAAAACTCATTAAGAAACCCCGAAGATTTCAGACAAGAAAACCTGCAAAAACGACATTTTCCGACACTATATTACAAAAACCTACAAAAGAGCCCCGAAACAGCCGACAAATACCGACAAACAACCTACAAAGTATTATGCTTTGAATGTGCTACAATTATGAGGCAAAAATAAGATTTTAAGAGGTAAATATATGAAGCTTGGTATCGTAGGACTTCCTAATGTCGGTAAGAGCACTCTTTTCAATGCAATCACCAGAGCAGGCGCCGAAGCAGCAAACTATCCTTTCTGCACGATCGAACCTAACGTAGGCGTTGTCTCCGTACCGGATAAGAGACTTGATAAGCTCGCTGAGATCTACAATCCCGAGAAATATACTCCTGCAGTTGTAGAGTTCGTTGATATCGCAGGTCTCGTTGCAGGCGCTTCCAAAGGCGAAGGTCTGGGCAACAAGTTCCTTTCAAACATCAGAGAGTGCGATGCTATCGTTCACGTTGTAAGATGCTTTGACGATCCCGACGTTATCCACGTTAACGGCCATGCTGACCCTGCAGGCGATATCGCTACTATCGACGTAGAGCTCATCCTTTCTGACTTGGAGATCATGGAAAAGCGTATCGACCGCACCAAGAAGATGATGAAAGGCGGCGACAAGGCTTTCGCAAAAGAACTCGCTGTCTATGAGAGGATCTACGATTGCCTGGCTGAAGGCAAGTCCGCAAGAACTCTTACTTTCGAAGATGACGAGCAGGAATACATCAAGGATCTCCAGCTCATCTCCATGAAGCCTGTCCTCTACTGCGCAAACATCGCTGAAGATGACATCAAGAAGAACGAAGACATTCCTTATGTAAAGGTCGTTAAGGATATCGCAGCAAAGGAAGGTTCCGGCGTTGTTGTTATCTCTGCAAAGATCGAGGAAGAATTAGGCGAGCTGTCTCCTGAAGACCGTGAGATGTTCTTAGAAGATCTCGGCATCGAGAGCGCCGGTCTTGATAAGATGATCAACGCATCCTACGCACTCTTAGGTCTCATCTCTTTCCTTACAGCAGGTCCTAAGGAAGTCCGCGCCTGGACGATCAAGAAAGGCACAAAGGCTCCCCAGGCTGCAGGCAAGATCCACTCCGACTTCGAAAGAGGCTTTATCAGAGCCGAAGTCGTAGCTTACGATGACCTTATCGCAAACGGCACATATAATGCCGCAAAGGAAAAGGGCCTTGTAAGATCCGAAGGTAAGGAATACGTCATGAAGGACGGAGACGTCGTAGTATTCAGATTCAACGTCTGATCAGACTTAAAGAAAATAAAACAAAAACAAACCCGCAATGAATCAGTCTTTGCGGGTTTTATTATCGATCTTCTTAAACAGGCTGAAACATATAGTCTCAAGTCCGCTTATCACGAACGCTATGCCTGAGAAAACAATGATGTTCCTCGTTCCGTTAAATGCATTCGCAAGAAGCACGATACCTGCAACTATAAGCAATATTGCCATTATCAAAAGCACCCAGCTGTAGATATCTTTCTTGGCAAACAGGAATATCTCCTGCCTGAGCTTAACGATACCGTCGATAAAGAAGAATATTCCGACAATGGTAGACAGGAGCTGCAATACGATCTCAGCATTAAGGATAAAGAACAGACCCAAAGCCATAAGGATAATGGAATAGACCAGAACAATCTCTGCGCCAGCTGCTTTTCCGTAGTTCTCTTCCCTGAACTGCTTGATCGAAATAATATAACCGATGACTTCAGAGATTCCTGCCACAAACAGGACCACGCCGAAAAGAATACCGATTACGCCGGAAGATACTTCAGGCATGGTAATAAAAAAGGCACCTGCGATTATTGCGAATATTCCGCCGATATATGTTGGCAATCTCTTGGAAGTCTTAGCTGACATAAATTACCACCCCGGTTTAACGATCGTGAAAACAAAATCCTTCCCGCGTGCAATAAACTCTCTTACATAATTATACGGCTTAATCACATAACCGGAATTGATCGCTTCAACTCCGACTCCCGTGATTCCAAAAGCATGGCTGTCGTATACGGAACGTGAAACATGGAAATCCGTCGTAACGACCACCGCGCTCTTTATATCGTATATTTTAACAGCTCTTATCATGGATTCGTAAGTCGAAAGCCCCAGCGGATCACAAACGATCTTATCCGCAGGAACGCCCTCAGCTATAAGGAATTCGCTCATCGCGCCTGTCTCATCGTACTTCTCGGGATGCTCAGAATCACCTGTTACGAGAACATAATCGGCACAGCCCGTCTTATAAACCGAAGCTGCCGTACGGAGCCTGTCTGCAAGCATAGGACTGGGGCCGTTATCCCAAACAGCGCACCCTAAAACGATTACCGCTTCGTAATGCTCCGTGTTATTATTTTCGAACGCTTCGAGAGATAAGACATACGGCTTTTCAGTGCCGATAACGTGATTATTCATTAGAGCCAGTGCGAGGACACCCAAAAGCCCAAGCACAACAAGCACGAGGAAGATCTTTAAAAGTACCTTCCTGCCCTTCTTATCACTCTTTGTCTTTGCCGTCTTCGTCATCATCTGCTCCCCTTAACTGCGCTTCAACAATAGACCTGGTCATGAAATAGATAAGGCCTACTGTAAAGCAGAACACGAGAGTGATCGTGATATCGGAAATGAGGACATATGCAACAGGAAGCCCTTTCATGACCAGCGTAAAGATCAGGACAAGAATAACGCCGCTGATATAAACGCCGCAGGAACCTCTGTAAAAGCCCTTATACTTACCCCTGCAAAAAGGCAGATTACCCACAAAAAGGAATATGAGCGCAATAAGAGATACCAAAAGGAAAACGCACGCCGTAATTACTGCAGCTATATTCATATCCTGATACCTCTCTCATAAAGCTGCTCACGGATAAGGACTTCGACCTTATCCTTAAGATCATCGAGATCCCAGGAGTTATCGATAGAGTGATCACCAAGTTCGCAGTACTCATCGTCTGTCATCTGTACGGCGATCCTTCTTTCAGCTTCTTCCTTATCCATTCCGCGCTTTTGAAGTCTAGCAAGCCTTACATCCTTATCACATGTGACGACCCAGATCTGATTGCAGAGTTCACGGAACTTATTTACCGGGATCGGAACATCAAGAACGACACACTTTGTGCCCTTCTCTTTTTCCTTGCCGAGAGTCTCTTCGATCTGCTCGAAAACATGACGGTGAATGATGGTGCTTAAATCATCAAGCTTCTTCTTATCTCCAAAGGCAATATCTGACATAACGCGGCGGTTCAGTGCGCCGTTTGCAGCTACAACTTTCTTACCGAATGTTTCTGCGATCTCAGGCATAGCCCTGCCCATGGGACCTGTTACGTTTCTGGAGATCTCATCAGCATCAAGCACGAGAAGACCCCTGTCTGCGAGGATCCCGCTTACTGTGCTCTTGCCGCTTCCTATACCGCCTGTAATACCTAATACAAACATTATTTAGCTTCCAGCCAATCCTTTCCGAAACCAACCTCTGCAAGGAGCGGAACGCTCAGTGAAGCTGCCGCTTCCATCTCTTCCTTAAGGATAGAAGCGCAAAGGTCTTTATCTTTGATATCGCACTCACATATGAGTTCATCGTGCACCTGCATTACGAGCTTTGCAGAAGGCAGTTTTTCTGATAACGCCTTGGATACACGGTTCATGGCGATCTTTATTATGTCTGCAGCCGTGCCCTGGATAGGCGTGTTCATGGCTGCCCTGTAACCGAAATTCTTAATGTTCCTGTTCTGGCTCTTAAGCTCGTTAAGAATCCTCTTACGGCCATACATTGTTACCGCATAGCCCTTCTCCTCTCCGGATCTGCGGAGAGATTCGAGATAAGAAGTAACGCCAGGGAACTGGTTGTTATATTCCTTAATGAGGTCTGAAGCTTCCTTGTAGCCGATTCCGAGATCAGTAGCAAGTCCGTAATCGGAAATTCCGTAGATGATACTGAAGTTAACTGTCTTGGCAGTTGCTCTCATCTTATGCGTAACCATATCCTCAGATACGCCATAGACCTTTACTGCGGTTCTCTTATGGATGTCTTCACCCTCCAAGAACGCGGAACACATTACCTCATCGCCGCTTAAAGCAGCAAGAAGCCTTAATTCGATCTGTGAATAGTCGGCATCCACCAGGATCTTGCCTTCTTCAGCAGTGAAAGCCTCGCGGAGTCTCGAGCCTTCTTCAGTCCTTACAGGAATATTCTGGAGATTAGGTTCTGTCGAAGATAATCTGCCAGTGTTGGTCATAGCCTGGGTAAATGTCGTATGGATACGAGAATCACTCTTGATCGCGCGCGCAAGGCCCACAGCATATGTGGAATCGAGCTTCGAGAGTTCTCTGTATTCGATGATGTAATCGATCTCAGGAAAATACGGTCTTAATCTCTTAAGCTCATCTATTCCTGTCGAGAAATCGCCGCTCTTGCCCTTCTTACCGGAAGGAAGGTTCAGGTGTTTTTCGCCGAAAAGGATTTCAGCAAGCTGCTTTGGTGAACCGATGTTAAATTCGGTTCCGCATGCGTCATAAACTCTGGCGCTGATATCTTCCAAACGCTTTGTATACTCGCTGTGGAGCTCTGAGAGCCTCTCTCCTGATACGTGCATGCCGTTTCTCTCGATCTTATCAAGAGTGATAACGAGCGGAAATTCAATATCGTACAACAGGCTCTTAAGTTCTTTATCGTTCTCTATGTCGCGGGACATTACTTTCGCGATCGCCGTAACGGCCAGGAGCTTAGACGCAGTCTCTTCGACCTTGGCTGATCCGTCATCTTCAGTGATCTCATCGAACAACGAAAGCTGCTTTACAGGGCCCTTCTTGTCCTCAACAGGATAAGCGGATTTAATAACGCTCTCATATAATCTCTGGAGATCGGGCTTGCCTGAAAGGATATTAAGTACATATCCTGCGATCTCGCAATCGAAAACAGAATCAACAGCTTTAAGCGGCTCTCTTATGATCTTCGACCTGTCCTTATATTCGTAAGCAACAGGCATTACTTTGGTGCCAGATGAGAGCTTGTCGAATTCCTCAGGATCGGTCACATAGAAAGTCTTTGTGCTCCAGTCAAGAAGAATGACCTTATTACCTGACGGAATATCAACAAAATCGATACCGCAGTTAAGGCCCGTGAGATCAATTGAAGACGGTGCTTCATACTTGATATTAAGCGCAGATTTTAATGCAGCCTCAACTTCCGAAGCTATCCCGGAAATATAATCATCAACTTCTTCGGAAGTCTCGAAACCTGCAGGCTTTACGTCTTCCAGATCGAGCTTTTTAATTAGTGACCTTAATGCGAGGCGGTTAAGAACGCCTGAGAGCGCCGGGAAATCTCTAGAAGACGAAGGATATACGCAGTCTTTTGCGTTTTCTTCAACTGGAGATTCACGGTCTATCGTGCAGAGTTTGATATTGAGATCCAAAAGCTCTTTGGAATTTCTTATTCTCCCGCCCAAAGCAGGAGACAATTTATCTGCATTGTTGAATACTTCTTCGCATGAACCGTAATCAGCAATGAGCTTAAAAGCAGTTTTCTCGCCAACCTTCTCAACGCCCTTGATGTTATCGGAGTTATCACCCATAAGCGCTTTTACCTGAACGAACACTTCAGGCTTTACACCGTATGTTTCTTCGAACATCTTGCGGTCGAATAAGATCCTCGGCTCTTTACCCTTGCCGGACTGCGGCATGATGACAGAAACCTTGTCCGAGATGAGCTGGAAATCGTCGTGGTCTCCGCTGAAAATATAGACGTCCATACCTTCTGCTTCGCCCTGCTTGGACAAAGTTCCGATAAGGTCGTCAGCTTCATAGCCTGCAAGTTCCATGCGCTTGATTCCGTAAAGATCGAGCATGTTCTTAACAACAGGCATCTGGGCCGCAAGATCGTCAGGCATACCCTTACGGTTAGCCTTATAATCAACGCTCATCTTATGTCTGAATGTAGGCTCTCTCCTGTCGAAAAGAACACACATATAATCAGGGTTATATTCCTTCATGACGCCCAGAACGGAATTAAAGAATCCGTTTACGGCACCTGTCGGTGTTCCGTCAGGCGCAGTCATGGGAGCTCTGCCGATTACGGCATAATAAGCCCTGTTGATTATAGAGTTACCGTCGACAAGAAGGAGTGTGCTCATCAGTTGCCCTCTTTTGCTTTCTTCTCTTTTTCGATTTCCTGTTCTCTTACTGCACGTGCAGTGCTGATCATGAGCTTGATACGGTTAAGCTGGTTAGCTTCTGAAGCGCCCGGATCGTAGTCGATCGGAACGATATTGGACATAGGATACTGTCTTCTCAATTCCTTGATCATGCCCTTACCTGTAACATGGTTAGGAAGACATGCGAAAGGCTGGGCACAGATGATATTCGGAACACCGTCCTGAATGAGTTCGATCATCTCGGCCGTAAGGAACCAGCCCTCACCGCAGGAGTTGCCGCAGCTTAATACCGTAGAAGACTTTTCTGCCAGCTCCTGAATCCTTTCAGTCAGCATGAACTTGCCGTTTGTCTTCGCAAATTCCTTATTGATAGGCTTTCTCAAGGACTCTAAGAACTTGATAGCAGTCTTCATGATATAACCGGTCTTCTTGCTCTTACCAAGGTTCTGAGCCTGCCACACAGGGTTATAAGCGCAGTACAGGAAGAAGTCCAATACGCCCGGCAATACTGCTTCGCAGCCTTCTGCTTCGATAACGTCGATTGCATTGTTATTTGCATCAGGCTGGAACTTAACAAGGATCTCGCCTACAAGTCCTACACGAGGTTTTCTCGGTATATCTGCCAAAGGAAGTGCATCGAACTTGGACACAGCAAACTTGACGAATTCCTTATATTTAGTAATTACCGGAGGATTATCGAAATCAACACCGATCTGTGAGAGGCACTCTAAGATCTCCTTCTTCTCCTCAATAGACTTGGAGAAGTAGCTGTTAGGCATCATGACATCATATCTCTCGGTAAGATCGTCATTTAAGTTCTTAGGATTGAAGAGCCTTCTGCCGATCCTGTTGATGTATGAATACAGGGCATTTGCTGAACCGGGGACCTTTTCGTAAGGTCTTACTCTTAAGAGCAATGTGGAGAGCATATCGCCTGCGCACAGAGCCTTGACGGCATCGAGTGCGAATGAAGTAGTATATTCAAAACCTTCATTCTTTTCAAATCTCTGGGCAGAGATCGTAATGACAGGGATCTGCGGATATCCTGCTTCCTTTAATGCTTTTCTTAAGAAAGCAACGTAGTTTGTAGCACGGCATCCGCCGCCCGTCTGAGTGATAGCGAGAGTCGTATTATCAGGATCGATCTCGCCTTTTAAGATCGCATTGATCATCTGACCGATAACGATAATCGTCGGGAAGCATGCGTCGTTATTTACGAACTTAAGGCCGCACTCGATATCTTCTCTTGTTGCCTGCTTTAAGAGCTTTAACTTATATCCGTGCTTATGGAAAACGGACTCTACGAGCTCGAACTGGACAGGGGCCATCTGGGGAGCCAGGATAGTGTGATTCTTCTTATGCTCCTTGGTAAATTCAACACGCTGTAATGTGTAAGGTGCGCTGTCATTTTCATCAGGAACGAATACTCTTGCCTCGCCCTTATCGATCAGTTCCTGACGCTCGTTCATCGCAACAACGAGAGATCTCATTCTGATCCTTGCAGCGCCGAGGTTACTTACTTCATCGATCTTAAGGAGCGTATAGAGCTTACCTGAAGATTCCAGGATCTCCTGAACCTGGTCTGAAGTAACTGCATCAAGACCGCAGCCAAAGCTCGTAAGCTGTACGAGCTCCAAATCAGGTCTCGTGATTACGAATGCAGCTGCCTCATAAAGTCTCGTGTGATACATCCACTGGTCGATAACTCTGATAGGTCTCTTCAATACGCCGGGCTTGGCAACTGAATCTTCAGTAAGAACAGCAAGTCCGAGTGAATTGATCATCTGGGGAATACCATGGTTGATCTCAGGATCGCAGTGATAAGGTCTTCCTGCAAGAACGATACCTTTAAGGCCCTTTTCTTCCATCTCCTTAAGGATCTCACGTCCCTTATTTCTGATGTCTTCCTTGTATTTGTAATACTCCTCTGCGCCTGCCTGGACAGCCTGCTTTGCTTCATCAGCGGACACGCCGAGATAATCGAAGCACTCAGTAAGGTGGAGCGCCACGTTATCGAGATTATCCAAAGGCATGAAAGGATTTAAGTATCTGATATTCTTCTCCAAAAGGTTCTCAACATTGTTCCTGATAACTTCCGGATATGAGCATACGATCGGACAGTTATAGTGGTTGTTGGAATTCTGGTTCTCTATATTCTCGTAAGGAACATCAGGATAAAAGATTGTCGTAATACCGCGGTCTATGAGGTTCTCGATATGGCCGTGAGCAAGCTTTGCCGGATAGCATACTGACTCTGAAGGGATCGTCTCCATACCGCCTTCGTAGATCTTGTGAGATGATCTCGCGGAGATAAGGACTCTGAATCCGAGCTTGGTAAGAACAGTAAACCAGAAAGGATAATTCTCATACTGGTTAAGAACTCTCGGGATTCCGATCTCGCCTCTGGGCGCATCCTCAAGCTTTAAAGGCTTATAGTAGCTGAATGTTCTAGAATACTTATAATCGAAAAGATTAGGGAGCTTTTTCTTATCGCCTGCAGGTTCCCTGTCAAGCGCTAAGTCCTCGCCTCTCTCGCAGCGGTTACCTGATACGAACTTGGTACCATTGGAGAATGTAGCGATCGTAAGGCGGCAATGGTTCGTGCAGCCCTGGCACTGGGTATTCTCAGTCTCCATCTTAAAAGAGTCGAGTTCATCCTTACCGAGGACATTGGATCTTCCGTCTTCATGGCCTCTCTTCTGTGCGATAAGAGCAGCGCCGAAAGCGCCCATCAGGCCTGCAACATTAGGTCTTATTACGTCTCTTCCTGATACGAGCTCAAAGCATCTTAAGATAGCGTCATTAAGGAACGTACCGCCCTGAACGACGATATTCTTGCCGAGCTGCTCGGTATCACGGATCTTGATTACTTTATAAAGCGCATTTCTAACGACTGAATATGAGAGACCGGCGGAGATATCACCTACGGATGCTCCCTCCTTCTGTGCCTGCTTAACCTTGGAGTTCATGAATACAGTACAACGCGTACCGAGATCTACAGGCTTTGTGGAGGACAATGCAGCCTCAGCAAACTCAGGTGTTGTAAGGCCCAGGGTCTGGGCAAATGTCTGGATAAATGAACCGCAGCCGGAAGAACATGCTTCGTTGAGCATAATGGAATCGATTACGCCGTTCCTGATCTTCATGCACTTCATGTCCTGGCCGCCGATATCGATGATGAAGTCAACATCAGGACAGAAGAACTTAGCAGACTGGAAGTGAGCCATCGTCTCGATCTCGCCGATATCAATATTCAATGCAGCCTTGATGATGTTCTCACCGTATCCTGTAACGCAGGAATGAGCGATATAGCAGTCTTCGGGCATCTTTGAATAGATATCCTTCATGATCGCAACAGCGCTCATGACAGGATTGCCCTTGTTGCTCGCATAGTATGTGTAAACGAGATCGCCCTTTCTGTTGATTACAACAGCCTTGGTAGTTGTGGAACCTGCATCGACACCGAGATAGAGAGCGCCAGTCTGGTCCTTGATGTTAAGGACAGGAATCTGGTCCTTCTTATGGCGCTCATCGAAAGCGTCCTTATCTTCCTTGCTCTTGAAGATAGGATCGATCCTGATGATGTCCGGAACAAAGCCTTCCCTGTTCTTAAGCTTTTCGAGAAGTTCGGAAAGATTAACAGGATTCTTGCCGTCTGCAGACAAAGCCGCGCCCAAAGCAACATAGATCTGGGCTTCTTCAGGCATCCAGAATGAATCCACCTTGCCTTCCAATGTGCGCTCGAAAGCATTTCGAAGCTCAGAATTGAAGAACAAAGGACCGCCTAAGAATGTGACGTTACCCTTGATAGGTCTGCCGCACGCGAGGCCTGATATAGTCTGGTTAACTACTGACTGATAAATAGAAGCCGCGAGGTCTTCTTTTGCAGCACCTTCATTGATAAGGGGCTGTAAGTCGGACTTGGCGAAAACGCCGCAGCGGCTTGCGATCGTATAAAGTGATCTGTAGTCTTTTGCAAAGTTGTTAAGACCGTCAGCGTCCGTCTGAAGGAGCGAAGCCATCTGGTCGATGAATGAACCCGTACCGCCTGCGCATGTACCGTTCATACGCTGCTCAAGCACAGGATGCATATATGTGATCTTGGCATCCTCACCGCCAAGCTCGATTATTACGTCTGTCTCAGGGTGATATGTCTTGATGGCCTGTGTCTCAGCCATTACTTCCTGTGTGAACTTAAAGCCGAGCCAGTTGGCAACAGAAAGTCCGCCTGAACCCGTTATAACTACATCAACGTCGATTCCCGGGAACTTCTTGTTCAAGTCTTCAAAAAGATCGTTTAAAAGACCCGAAACATCTGAATGGTGTCTCTGATAATCGCTGTGGATTATCTTCTCGCCGTCCAAGAGAACGACCTTAATCGTTGTAGATCCGATATCAAGACCAAGCTTGTATACCTTGCCCATCACTTACCCTCCAAAGTGGTTATCTGTTAGTTTTAGGCGTACCCTTGGGCTGCGCCTGATTGCGAACTACGTTATTACCCGAATTTCTGTAGTTCTTACCGGAAGAGCCTGCACTACGGCTCTTCGTTGTTTTCTTGCGTGGCTGAATAGAACCAAACAGCTTAAATGACTTATCCTTAAGGTCCTTAAGCCATGTCATCTGCTCAGATCTCAACGCCTCCTTGAAATTGCCCGAATTCAAGCCCTGCTTAAACTCGGAACTCAAAGAGACTCTTAAGAGCTCATCCGGAATGCCTAGAGAAAGATCAAAGGGCTTTCCGAATGTATCGAACACATTAAGCTGCAATGAATCACATACGGTCTTGCAGTTAGCCTCATAAAGAGCCACATCGCACTTTATGCCGAGCTGAGTCATGAGGCCTGTGAAATTAAGCGTGATATAAGGAAGATTGCTCGAAAAGATCAAATGAAGGCATATAAGCTTCATATAAGATTCAAGACAGATGCATTCCTGGTCACAGATCAATGAAAGATCACCTTCAGAGGTCATCTTCGAAATATCGGCTTTCTCGTTCTCGAAGCCGTTAGCCCACAGAAAATACAGCTCTCTGTAGACTTCCTTCTTAAAACTCTCAAAATCACGGGTAAGGGGCTCTGCGAGAACCTTACTGCCGAGATTGAAGATATACTGCATATATGACACTTCAAGATAGCTCGGAACCGAGAAATACTTGAAGTAAGCCGCTACATCACGGCTGTTGTAGATATATTTGCGCAAAAAGACTTCTCCTGTCCGCATAATAATTCATTGTGAATTATAGCATAAACAAGCTAATATACTTATTAAAAATAAAAGAGTTATATGGCAATTAGGAATTAAGCAGGTGTACCGCCGCCGATAACGCCGCAGGCACCAAGGATAAGAACAAGGAGTCCTAAGCCGATACGGTACCATCCGAAGCATGAGAATGTATGATTCTTAATAAATGCCATAAGCTTTTTGATGATAAGAAGGCTGACTACAAATGCCGTAACCATTCCTACCAAAAGAAGACCGACCTCATGAGCCGATACTCCGCCGTCGTACTTGACTATCTTAAGAAGGCTCGCACCGAACATTACAGGGATAGCAAGGAAGAATGTAAATTTTGCTGCAGCTTCCCTCTTGATGCCAATAGCTATAGAACCTACAATCGTCGAACCTGATCTGGATGCTCCCGGGAAAACAGCAGCAAACAGCTGGAAAATACCGATTGCAAGAGCGTGGCCCCAGTTGAGCTGGTTAACAGTCTTGACTATAGGGTTCCTGTTCTTCATAAGGTATTCGACAACGATAAATGCAACACCGAATACGATAAGTGCGATTGCAACTACGAAATAGTTATAGAGGTGCTCATCGAGCCAGTCGTCGAAAAGAACGCCTACGATCGCTGCAGGAACACATGCCAGCGCGATCTTAAGCCAGAGAATGATCTTATCCTTCATAACATATCTGCCGATGCCAGTTCTCGAGAAAGGATGCTCATTATTCTTGATACCGAACGGCCAGATTTCCTTCCAGAATATGACGATTACGGCCATAATGGCGCCAAGCTGGATAACAACGAGATAAAGATCGTAGAATTCCGGCGAGACATTGAGCTTTAAGAACTCATTTAATATGATCATGTGTCCGGTAGAACTAACCGGAAGCCACTCTGTAATACCTTCAACAATGCCGAAAATAAAGGCAACAATATAATCCCAAATCATTTTTTAAACTCCTCTTTTCCTTAAAACCCCAAAATCATAACACATTAATCATCCTGTTATATGCGCAAACTACGGCACGAACGGAAGATTTTGTGACAGAGCTAGAAACTCCGGCACCGATATATGTCTGTTTATTGGCCTTATTGGCGATCTCAATGTATGTAATAGCCGCAGAGTCAGAACCCGACTTCATAGCGTGCTCTGAATAGTTCGAGATCGAGAACTCGACGCCGGTATAGTCGCAGAAGCCCCTGACAAACGCATCCAAGAGGCCGTTACCCTGACCCTTGATGGTAACTTCCTTACCGTGATCAGTAATGAGAGCCTCAACAGTAGATACCTGGTCGCTGTCCTGCGTCTCGGAGAAATTTTTCAGGCCGTAAGGCTCAAGGACATTGATATATTTATCGTCGAACAGATCGAAGATCTGCTGGGGCGTAAGCTCATTCTCAGTACCGTTTTCTTCGGTAGCTGCCTTAACAACAGGCAGGAAATCACGCTGGAATGCCTTCGGGAGCTGGACTCCGAAGTATGTTTCCATAACATAAGCGATTCCGCCTCTGCCCGACTGGGAATTGATGCGGATGATAGGCTCATATTCCCTGCCGACATCCTTTGGATCGATAGGAAGATAAGGAACTGCCCAAATGGTCTCTCCTCTTTCTTCCATCTTCTTTCTGCCCTTATTGATCGCATCCTGATGGGAGCCTGAGAATGCCGTAAATACGAGCTTTCCGGCCCACGGGTGTCTCGGCTCGACCTTCATTCCGGTCAGTTCCTCATAAATGTCTATAGTCTTATTTATGTTGGAGAAATCCAGGCCGGGATTGATCCCGAGCATCATCATATTTATCGCGAGCGTAATGATATCAACGTTTCCGGTCCTCTCACCGTTACCGAATAAAGTGCCCTCTACTCTGTCTCCTCCGGCCATGAGACCGAATTCGGAAGTAGCAACGGCCGTTCCTCTGTCGTTATGAGTATGCAGAGATACGATAATCGAATCCCTCCACTTGGTTTTCGAGCAGAAATACTCGATCTGGTCAGCATAAACATTTGCTGTCTGATACTCTACAGTCTCAGGCAGATTGATAATTACCTTCTTCTCAGGTGTGGGCTTCCATATATCGAGTACGGAATCGCAGATCTTTACGGCAAAATCGAGCTCTGTATCGGAAAAAGCCTCAGGTGAATACTCGAGGATAAAGTTCGTGCCGCTCTTATCCTCATTTATCCTGTCGATTATCATTTTCGCGCCGTCTACAGCGAGTTTTATGCATTCATCGCATGAGAAATCGAAAACAACGTCCCTGTGCAGTGTGCTCGTCGCATTATAAAGATGGATAATGACATTCGGAGCGCCCTTTACGGCTTCCATAGTCTTATCGATAATGTGTTCTCTTGACTGCGTCAGCACCTGGATAGCAACATCTGAAGGGATCAGGTTGTTGTCGATCAAATGTCTGCAGAAGTTATAGTCAGTGTCAGAAGCCGCAGGAAAACCTATCTCGATCTCTTTAAAACCGATGGAGCAGAGATATTCAAAGAATTCGACCTTTTCTTCCAGCGTCATTGGGACTTCCAAAGCCTGATTACCGTCTCTTAAGTCAACAGAGCACCAGACAGGCGCTTTGGTTATCTTATTAGAAGGCCACTTACGGTCCGGCAGGTCTACTGTCGGATGAGCCTTATATTTGCGGTAATTCATGTCAGCCATAAACTTTCCTCCACCATAGAAGCTTAAAGCCAATTAAAGTTCATTAACGAGGTCCCTGAACATGTCGCCTCTGTGCTCGAAATGTCTGAAATGGTCATAGGACGTACCTATAGAAGACATAATAACAATCTCTCCGGGTTTTGCCCACTCTCTAGCCTTTGCTATCGCTTCCTTGTACGCATTTACAACGTTATCGCGGGTCTTCGGGAACTCGTATACGTCGCCTTCCTTATCAGGGATCCTGTATATCTCATACTTACGGCCGTGAGCTTCCTTTGCAATGATGTCAGTAACGAGATCAGCGTTAGAACCGTAAATGATGATCCTGTCGCAGACGTTAAGGATCGCATCGCCAAGCTTACTGTAGAGGCACTTCTTGTCAGCGCCGCCGCAGATAAGGACACCCTTCTCATTTCGGGCAGCAAGAGCGTTCATGGTATTAAGAGAACGGTTAGGAGACGTATCGATCGATGAGTTATACCACCTTACGCCGTCTAATTCTCTTATGAATTCGATCCTGTGAGGCACCCCCTTAAAGGTCTTAGCCACATAAGCGATATCTTCAGGCTTTACATAATCTATTACCGCACAAGTGGCAGCAAGGAAATTCTCAACATTATGAAGTCCGGGGATAAATATCTCATCCATACCGCAGATATCATATCTGTCGCCGTTTTCCTCATAGATAAGCCTGCCGTCCTCGGTATAAGCTCTCGGATACAAAGGAGAATCAGATCTCATGACCTTGCCCTTATTGGCTGAGAAAAGCTTGACTCTGCCTCTGGCAATATCCTTCATCTCATATGTCAGGTCACAGCCTGCATTGAGAATGACCTTGCCGACAGGACCCTGATTCCTGAAGCTATTTACCTTTGCCTGGATATATTCATCGTAATCCTTATGGAAATCCAGATGGTTAGGCGTAATGTTAGTAACAATGGCAACATCGGCAGGAGTGCTCATGCCGAGAAGCTGGAACGAAGAAAGCTCCAAAACGACCTTATCGTCAGGATCGATCTCGGCAACGCGGTCAAGGAGCGGTGTTCCGATATTTCCGCCGATCCAGACCTTATGGCCTGCCTGCTTTAATATTTCTGCTGTAAGAGTAGTTGTCGTAGTCTTGCCGTCAGAGCCCGTAATCGCAAAGATCTCCGCAGGACAAAGATTCATAAATAGCTCCATCTCGGTCGTAAGGATAGAACCCATATCTTTCAAAGCCTGAAGTTCAGGCGTCTCGAATCTCATCTTCGGAGTCTTAAAAACGATATCATAATGCTCGTCTCTTAAATGAGTTAAATAAGATTCACCCAAAGACCACTTGATATCTGTGGAGATCTCCTTTAACGCAGCAATATTCTTGCTTAATACGGGATCTTCTTCAGTATTCTTATCACATGCCGTTACATCAGCACCCAAAGAAATAAGCCATTTAATAAGCGGCGTATTGGAAATGCCGATGCCGATAACAGCAGCCTTCCTGCCCTTGATGTAGCTCTTAAACTCTTCAAACTTATAGTTAGCCATATTTCACTCCTTATTCGGATATGTAAGAGGCATAGAGCCTGCTGTAAAATCCGCCGTTTGCGATAAGCTCAGCATGAGATCCGATCTCAGAGACCTTGCCGCCGTCTATTACGACGATCTTGTCGCAGGATGTGATCTGCGAGAGCCTGTGCGCAATTATAATACTTGTTCTGCCGTTCAGAAGCTTTTTAACAGCTTTCTGAATACGGTCTTCGGTGACAACGTCAACAGAAGAAGTAGCTTCGTCCAGGATCAGGATCGAAGGATCTGAAGCCATAGCTCTTGCTATAGTAAGCAGCTGCTTCTGGCCTTCGGATATATCATCTCTTTCGTTGTCCAACACCTCATTATAACGCTTTGGAAGTTTTCTAATAAACGAATCGCAGCCGGCCTTTTTGCTCGCGCTAATGGCCTCTTCCTCGGTTATATGGTTTCCTGCAAACCTGATATTCTCCATAACGGTATCGTCCGACAGCCACGTATCCTGGGATACAAAGCCGATATAATGCCTTAATTCAGACCTCGGAATGTCCTTAATAGACTTGCCGTTGATCAGGATATCGCCTGAATCAGGCTCATAGTAACGCATCAAAAGATTGATCAGCGTAGTCTTTCCGCATCCTGTAGGACCGGCAATCGCAAAGGATTCACCCTTTCCGACCTTAAATGAGATGTCCTGAAGGACAGGCCTGCCCTCAACATAGGAAAAACTGACGTTCTTAAATTCGATATCAAGCTCAACATTCTTGTCCGGCAGGTCTGAATCAACCTTTTCTTCCGGTATTTCAGGGCTGTCCAGATACTCGAAAACTCTGGCAAGGCATGCAAAACTGTCAGAAAGCTCTGTATATACGGCAGACAGATCATTAAAAGGCTTCATGAACTGATTTGCATAAGCCAGAAGCGAAGTCAGAGCGCCTACTGAGATAGCGCCGCCAATACCTGAAAGGCAGCCTGTAAGAACGACACCCGCGTAGATCAGGGCATTTACGAATCTGGAAGAAGGATTGCTGATCGAAGACAGGAACGTAGCCTTGGTAGATGTCTTACGGTATTCACCGTTTATCTCATCGAAACCGGAGATCCTCTTATCTGTTACGTTATAGATCTTACATTCCCTGAAATTGTTTACTGATTCAGCCACAAATGAAGTCTGCTTTGATCTGATCTCAGCCTGTTTTGCAAAAGATTTATATGCTCCCTTGGCGATTGCCGTTGATACCGCAATCGAGACCGGCGTAAAGACTACGACAATCAAAGATATCTTCCAGTTGATCAGGAACATTACGATAAGCGTAATGATAATAGTAGCAATTCCCGATGCAAACTGGTTAAGGAACAAGAGCATTCCGTCAGATACAGTTTCGACATCACTGATAATAAGGCTCTGGAGCTTGCCTGCCGAAGTCTTGTCAATATAAGACATCTTTACCCTGTGCATCTTCGAATAAGTTGCAGATCTTAAGTTGTGACCGATATTAAAAGCAATACGGTTGTTCATCTTGATAAGGGCAAACTGCAAAAGCGCCGCTGCGACGATAAGACACAAAATGACTAAAAGATACTTTACGAGGACTTCAATATCTCCGAGCGAATCGATCGCCCTTCCCGCAAAATAAGGAATAGCAACAGTAGCGCCGCCAAAAAGCAGTCCTATGATGACAGATAATACTACAAGACCTGTTGAGCCTTTCAGATAAGAGAAAAGACGCTTTAATGAACCTTTTGTCATGTGGCGCCTCCCTTCATCTGAAGAGAATTCATGTATCTGTAGTTCTCGGATATCTTAAGGAGCTCATCGTGAGGAGCAATTGCTTCGATCCTGCCGTCATCCATCAGGATAATACGGTCACAGTTCATGCACGTCCTTACCTTCTGTGAAACAAGGATAAGCGTGGGTTTAACAGGCAGATTTGAAAGGTTGTTAAGGAGCCTTTTCTCAGTTCCCCAGTCCAATGCTGAAGTCGAGTCATCGAGGATAACAAGACCGGGATTCCCTGCTAAAGCTCTCGCAATACCGATTCTTTGTCTCTGACCGCCCGAAAGGCCTGCTCCACCGTCTGAAATTACGAAATCCAGGCCTTCTTTCTTTGATGCGATAACATCATCACTGCAGGAAGCTTTACATGCAGAATCGATATCATCCTGAGATAATGATGTTCTTTCCAAAGTTATGTTGTCTTTGAGAGAACCTTTGAATAACCTCGTCTTCTGAAGGCTCAATCCGACGGAAGAAGCAAGACTTGAAACAGCAATATCTCTAATGTTCTTTCCATCAATCTCAACTTCGCCTTCATTTGCATTATAGATACCGGCAATAAGCGCAGCAGCTGTTGATTTACCGCAGCCGGTACTGCCGATTATACCGATGGTCTCGCCCGGTTTAATATCTATCGAAAAGTCCTTTACAGACTCTTCGACATTTCCCTGATAAGTAAATGAGACGTTCTTCATTGATACAGCAAGAGGTGTTCTGCCCGGCAGCACTTCAACACCGTTATTTGCCGTGCTCCTTATCTCCATCAGGCCTTCTGCCCTCTTAAGGCAGGCATATGCTCTGGATACTGAAACTATGAGATTAGCGAGCTTAACGAGTTCTATCAGGATCTGGGACATGTAGTTATAAAGCGCAACAACCTGTCCGTCAGTAAGATTTCCCGCGTTAAAATGCAGCGCGCCCCTGTAGATAAGAAGGCAGATCGCGAGATTTACGACTGCATAAGTCAAAGGATTAAGCCAAGCGGCGAAATCAGACGCCTTTATCTGAGATGATTTAAGGCTGATGCTCTTAGCTTCGAACTTGGAAAAATCATCAGCTGTCTTATTAAAACCTCTGATGACACGCTCACCTGATATTCCGTTTGAAGTTTTCTTAACAAGGCTGTCTAATCCCTCCCTGGCATCCTTGTGCCTTGCTATCGAGAACTTCATGTTAAGCGCGATAACAACTGCGAGCAAAGCCGTACAAGCAACAAATATCAGTGCCATAGAGGGCTTTACAACAGCTGCCATTACGCAGGCTCCTACAACGATAAAAGGAGACCTCAAAAGGAGCCTTAAGAAAAGATTTATTCCTGTCTGAATCTGATTAACGTCTGATGTGAGAAGAGTTACCATTCCGGAAGTTCCGATCTTCTCATAATCGCTTACGGATAAAGTCTGGAGCTTATCGTGAAGACTCTTACGGATTCCTGAAGATATTCCGGTAGCTGAATAAGCCGCAAAATACTGTGCTGTAATAGCGCTCGCAAATCCGACGACAGCGAAAAGGACCAGGACCGGAACATGAGACCAGACATAGTCCGCATCTCCTTTTCTGATACCATTATCGATAACTCCCGCTACGATCAAGGGGACCGTCAGCTCAAAGCATGCTTCAAGGAGCTTAAACACGGGGCTTAAGATCGAAGCAGCTTTGTATTTACCGATATGGTCAAAAAGAAGTTTCATGGTCAGATGTCAGACAGATCCTTCATAAGCTTATTTGTTTCGTTATAAACTTCATCAAGATCAATAGTGGTAAACTTACCGTCCTCATAGAGGATCTTACCGTCGATCATGGTCATCTTAACGATCGAAGTATCACCGCTAAAAACAATGTTTCTGGCGATATTATTCTCAGGCTTCATAGAAGGCTTGTTCATGTCGATCATGATTATGTCTGCCTTCTTGCCTTCAGCTAAAACATCGCAGTCATTAAGACCCATGCACAAAGCGCCGCCTGAAGTTCCGGCCTTAAGAATCGTAAACGGATCTACTGCTGCCGCATTATGAGTCTCTACATTAGAAAGGACTGTATCGAGATACATCTCTCGGAACATCGAAAGCGCATTATTAGAGCCTGCGCCGTCAGTACCTATTGCGATCTTCATATCGTTTTCGATGAACTTATAGACAGGCGTGATGCCTGAAGCAAGCTTAAGATTTGAGCAAGCATTAAATACAGACCAGAGGCCTTTGTTCTTAAAGATTTCCCTGTCCTCATCAGTAAACCATACGCAGTGGAATCCGCCACCGCCAAAATCAAAGATTCCGAGCTTATCGAAAAGTACCGCAGGCGTAGTACCGTATCTCTCACTGCATCCTTCAACCTCTTCACGGGTCTCGGAAATATGCGTAAATACGGGCGCTTTATACTTATGTGCAAGTTCTGACATGAATTTAAGATTATCTTCACATGTCGTATACTCAGCGTGGAATCCAAAGATAAATGATACGAGCGGATCAAACTTATTCAGATCCAGATAATTCTGTTCCAGGTTTTCAAAACCGCCGAAATCATTTGCAGCTCCGCAGAAAACATGTCTGAAGCCTGTATCCACAGCGGCCTGAGCATTCTCATACTTATGGAAATACATATCAAAGCAGGCAGTAACGCCACCTGCCAGATACTCTGCATAAGCAAGCTTAGAGAACCAGTAAACAGCCTCGGGTGTAAGTTTTGCTTCCCTCGGGAAGATCGCCTTGTGAAGCCAGTCGTTAAGACAGTATTCATCAGCCAGCGATCTCGAGAATGTCATAGCAGAATGAGTATGCGCATTCTTAAGACCGGGCATCAGAAGATTGCCCTTGCAGTCTATCTCCCTGTCAAACTTCTTATCAGAAACATCTGCAGAAGGTCCGATATAGCTGATCTTATCATTGTCGGTCCAAAGCTCGCCTTCAATGATATTGCTGTCGGTCATCTTAAGTATTCTGCAATTATAAAATCGTACAGACATAAAATTATCCTTTCTAACCCGTTATAACAACGGCGCGATCAATCGCAATATTGATTTGAAGAACCAGACGAAAACATTTGGTTTCTTCCTGTATTTCTCGGTAACGTCACGGCACACATCAAACGTATCGAAGAAGTCCTGCTTGATATCCTTGAGGCAGTCAGTCTTATACATATAGACCGCATTCTCGAAGTGATGGTAAAGACTTCTGAAATCGAGGTTAATGGTTCCTACAACAGCGCATTTGTCATCACAAAGGAACGTCTTCGAGTGATTAAATCCAGGCGTATATTCATAGATCCTTACTCCGCTCGTTATAAGCATGTTGTAATAAGATCTCGTTACGCTGTATGTGAGCTTCTTATCAGGAATGCCGGGCGTCATGAGCCTGACATCGATGCCTCTTTTGGCGGCTATCTGCAATGCTCTCGCAATCTCATCGGACAAAACGAGATAAGGAGACATAATCCAGCAGTATTCCTGGGCATTATTGATCATGTTAAGGTAAACATTCTCGCCTACAGGCTCATTATCCAGAGGGCTGTCGCAATAAGGAACACAGTAACCGGAAGCGCCTTCGACGGGAACCAGCGGTATGGCTTCGAAGGTCATCATATCGTCGTCCTTCTTCTTCATGTCGGCAAAATTCCACATCTCTATGAACATTGCCGTAAGGCTCTGGACAGCAGGGCCTTCAAGCCTTATTCCGTTATCTTTCCATTGACCGTAAGGATTTACGATATTAAAATACTCGTCCGCGATATTGTATCCGCCCGTATAACCGACTTTACCGTCAACAACAGTAATCTTCCTGTGGTCACGGTTATTCATGAACAATGAAACGACCGGATATGCAGGATTAAATGCGTTGCACTTGATTCCCTCAGATTCAAGGACTCTAACGAAGTTCTTGTTGATGAAAAGGAAAGAACCAACGTCATCATATAAGACTCTGCAGTCAACGCCTGCAGCTGCCCTCTCCTTCAAGGCCTCATGCAGAGGTTCGAAGGCTTCCTTTGTCTCGATCGCATGATATTCCAGATAAACGTATTCTTTGGCTTTCTTGATGTCTTCGATCTGTGCCTTATAAGCATCGTATGCCACAGGGAAATACTTGATGTCCGTGCCTTCATAGATCGGGAATTCAAAACCTCTCAAATATCTGGCATTTGAAGCTCTGGCAGGGTCTTCTTTCTTGAACTCGGCGAAAATATCGTCATTATAGTTCAGATGGGAGAAAACCATCATGTCAACCTTTTCGAGACGTCTCTTGATCTTGTGCTTGGAACTCGAGAAGTTATTTAAGACATAGAACAACAGGCCGGGCACCGGAAAGATAAGAATGACGATTACCCAGATAAGCTTAAATACGCTGTTATGGTCTCTTGAGTTAATGCCGAGGGCAACGATCAATGCAATTGCCCTCGTTGCAATATCAAGCGGCGGGAAATAAATTCCGAGATAATACAAAAGAACGATAAAACCAACCAGCTGCGCAATTACAAGCAATCCGAAGATGATAATTCTTCCGATGCTGTTCTTGATAGCTGTTTTACGTTCTACCGTTCTTTTCTTAGCCATTATCCGATATTCTCGATAAATGCCTTATATCCAAGATAGAGATAGTAAAGGTCGATCTTGGAGATAACCTCAACAGGTGCATGCATAGACCATACGGGTACGCCCATATCAACTACATCCATACCGAGTTCAGCCATGATAGCAGCGATAGTTCCGCCGCCGCCTGCATCGATGCGGCCGAGCTCACCTGTCTGCCACGGGATGGAATTCTTCTCGAAGATGTCAGTGATCTCAGCAATGAAATCTCCGTTAGCTTCGGAGCATCCGGACTTGCCTCTGGCACCCGTATACTTCTCGATCTTAAGGCCGTGAGACATGAAGGCAGTATTGTTCTTCTCAAACACGGAAGCGTACTTGGGATCGTATGCTGTCGTAACGTCTGTGGAGAGCATCTTTGTAGCTGCCAGCGCCTTGCGGAACTTCAATGTGTTGAACTTATCGACGCCGCCTTCAGCCTTGGCAAATACTTCCATAAGGAAGTTCTCATAGAGGTTGGATGTCGCGCCGGAGTTAGAGTAAGAGCCGATCTCTTCCTTGTCTGTAAGGAGACATACACAGGTCTTCTTGGGCTTTTCCTGTGCGAGAAGCGCTCTTAATGCAGGATATGCGCAGACCTTGTCATCGTGGCCGTAAGCTGCGATATATGCTCTGTCAAATCCTACGTCTCTGGCATGTGTAGCAGGAACGATCTCGATCTCAGCTGATACGAAATCCTTCTCCTTGATGCCGTACTGCTCGAAAAGGATCTTCAAAACGCCTGCTTTGAAGATATCTGAAGCCTTCTTATCGTCTGTGCAGGGAATGCCGCCGATAATGACGTTAAGGTCCTCAGCGGGAATGAACTCAGAAGCTTTCTTTGTCATCTGCTCATTTCCGAGGTGAGGAAGAAGGTCTGTGATATAGAATACGGGATCTGTGTCCTTCTCACCTACTACGATCTGGTGAGCCTTGCCGTCGTTGGTAAATACAACACCGTGTACAGCCAGAGGAATAGTTGTCCACTGGTACTTCTTGATACCGCCATAGTAGTGGGTCTTAAAATAAACAGTATCGTTGTCCTCATAGATAGGATTGGGCTTCAGATCGAGTCTCGGTGAATCGATGTGGGCTCCTAAGATATTAAATCCTTCAGCAGGGCCCTTCTTGCCGATAACAGCAGCTGCAAACCCCTTGCCCTTGATGCTCTGGTAGACCTTGTCACCGGGCTTCAAAGTGTCCTTTGTAGCGATATCAACATAACCAAGGTCTTCTGCTGCCTGAATAGCATTTGCGGCAAATTCACGTTCTGTCTTGGAATTATCCAAAAATGCCTTATATTCTTCGGCAAAATTAAAAGTAGCTGTCATATCATCTTGTGAAGCTACCTCATAAAGGTTGGGAAAATCAGCGAAAAGCTCGCTTGTCTTGATCTTTTTGGTTTCTTTCTTCTTGGGCATAAGTATCACCTCTTTCTAATGAACTTATGATACCATAAAGTAAAATAAAATCTTTTAATTAAGAGGACAAAATGATAACTGACGGACACAACCACACAAAACACTTCTCGGCGGACGCCGGACAGTCTATATATGAACTCATAAGCGAGGCTCAATCCAAGGGTTTTACCAGGATCGGGATCACTGAACATTATGAGATCGACTATCCTGACGACGGCTTAAACTGGATGTTTGATCTCGAAGAATACAGCAAAGCATTTGAGCAATGGCGCTCAATCGCAGGCAATTTTGAGCTCCTTAAGGGCATCGAATTCGGATATCAGACTCATGTGGCCGAAGAGATAGACAAAGTCGCTGCTTCAATCCCTCTGGATGTAGTGCATTTAAGTGTTCACTTATTCAGAGGCAAAGACTTCTATGTAGAGCGCGACTGCTACAAGATGCCTGCCAAGGACCTTCACAGCGAATATATCAACACAATGGCCGAGATGTGCGAGAAATGCAATAATTTCGACGTTGTTGCGCACTACGACTATATAAACAGATATGCCGACAACAAGAATGACTTCATCACCTACGAAGAATGCCCCAAGGAATTGGACAGGCTTTTCGAAGTAATGATTGCAAAGGAAAAGGCTCTGGAGATCAATACCAAGTCGATCCAGAAGCATAAAGACGGCGGATTTACGAGATACCTTCCTGACGCAGAGCTCATCAAAAGATATCTGGATATGGGCGGAAAGCTCATTACCCTGGGCTCTGATTCACACTTTCCAGGCACTTTTGCTGTAAGCTTTAACGAAGCCGTGGAATACCTGAAATCATTAGGCATTAAGGAAACCGTATATTTCAAAGAGCACAAGCCGGTTTTCGAATCTCTGTAAACTTAAGAACGTGTACCGCATATGCAGTACACGTTCTTTTTTTGTCCTATTCCCGGCATCCTAAATATCAGAAAGTCAGTTTGATATCCTGTTCGAAGTTGTCGTCGGCGGGTTCCTGATGATTTCCGTAATTAACACCGATTCTGAGCGATGCCGGTGCATCAGCTCCAGTCAACACTTCGCATTTAAAGTAAGCCTTTGAACTGCCAGATGTTACAGGCAGATATGTCTGAGCTGAATAATCCTGACTATCCGTGCCTAAAGAAACAAAGACCATAAGCGGTTCATTCTTTGTTTTTTCGATCTCACCCAATATGACATAGTACTCGTATTTATCAGTTCTTTCCTGTCTGTATAAAGTTACTGTAATGCCATCATCGTTAAAAGTAGTACCGCTTCCGTAATTGGATTCATCGATAACAAACTTTACCGAATCGCTTACATCAAAGTGCATCGGGCTATCTTCAGATAATTCAACTACACTGTGATCGACCATAAGCATGGATAACGGGAACATAAAACCTGCAACAAGTATGAGCTGGGCACCAAGGACTATAAGCGCCAAACCCCATGGAGCTATCCACTTTTTCTTCTTGGTCTCGCTGCCTTCAAGCACTTTGTTGGTGTGCTTGTCGTAGAACGCTTTGTAAATAAAGAAAACCGCCAATGTGATTATAATGATCATCGGAAATAAAAGTGTAGAAACACTGATTGAAACAACTTGCATACTATTCCCCCTAAATTCCTATTCTTTCTCTGAAAATGTAGTAATAACTTCTTGTTACATCGACTTTGGATCCGTTAGTCATATGCAGGATGAATTTCTGCAACAGGCTTGATTCGATACGCTTTATCTTCTTCATGTTTACTATCGCGGAATTACTGACTCTTAAGAAACGGTCTGCCGGCAGGACCTGCTCTAAAGCCTTCAGCCTATCCCCCGAATTGTAAGTGCCGTCAGATGCATGGATTATTATGTCGTGACCCATGCTCTCGATAAAACATATGTCGTTAACATCAATGAAAAACTGCTGGTCTTCCCTTTTCCCGGCGATGTAATTCACTTCGCCGCCGCGGCGGATAAGCAGATATTTAGAGTCGGGATCGTCATTTATCCCCAGTGATTCCAGACTCTTTCTTATCGGATCTTCAGGATCCAGCATTAACTTGATGTTCACCTCTTGCACTCCTTTCATCAGTTTAGAAGATACAACAAAAACATCTTAAAATCTCGGTTTTGGAATGCATTGCATGCTTTCATGCACAGATTGCAGATAAACGGTTCTCGAAAGAATTACAACCGGGGTCTGACAGAATAAACTTTCACTTCAGGACTGTCATAACAGAGCTGATAGTTCTTATCCAGGATCTCATTATTTCCGCCGTCCGCGTTATAGAAAATAATATAGTCGACACCTATCTTTTCAGCTAAAACACGCGATTCTTCATCGTTATAAAGCTTGGAATTGATCTCTATCTGATCTGACAGATCCGCTGCCGTTTTTCCGCTGTTTTCAGCATACTTATAGCATTCGAGATAATATCTTCTCTCGGAGTAGCCGGAATAATAATATTTCTTACCGTTGGGCTCACTTTCGTTGATCGTGAAAAGAGCATCTCTGTCTGTATTACCCTTTATCCATGCTATACAACCAATCTCATCCTGCGAGAGCTTACCGGAACCGTATGCCAGAAACGGTTTGCTGCAGTTATTTACTACCGCCAGGACAGCTATCATGCAGCTTAAAGCAACTATAACTACTGAAACAAACTTAATGATCCGCTGCTTAAGATCTGTAACCAGGCGAACGAAAGAAACTGCACAATAATAGACAAACGGCATAGCAAACATAAAGAAATAACTTCTGTTGTAGCCTACAGCCATCAGATAATTCATCAGTATTCCCGCCAGAGCGCAGATCACACACATAGCAGTCCTCAGATCATGTTCATTTTGCTTCTTCGTAAACAATCTGACGATTACAACAAAGATCATTATCACAAGAGGGACTGAAGCGCCTGCGAATGTAAAGAAAAGACTTTGAGGTATGAATAACAAAGCATCTGAAGTGTTGATTATAAAGCCGTCAGTTAAGCCGAAACCGGGAACAGTTATCTGGAAACTGAAATACTTCATTAATCCGTGAGAATCACCTGTTACGTTAGAACCTGTTGCCGCCACATTTAACAAGGAAAACCAGATAATAGTAAAAGACGCAATAAAAACAGGTATTTCAAGCACCTGAAGAAGCGAGACTTTTCTGTTATATATCCAGCAGTAAACGAAAAATACTATGACCACTCCGGCAAGAGCCAGAGCAAAAGGCCCCTTCAAACCTGTAAGCGTAAATCCGAATATGAAAACAAGGAAAAGATCTGAATATTTACCGTCTCCGGGAACAGCTGATCTGATGAATACTTCAGCAAGAACCAGCACCAGAGGAAGTGCAACACCGACACTGTTAACGTTAGTAATTATGTGATTTGGAAGGAGCGCTGCAGTTCCTGTTACCGAAGGAAAAACGATTGCAAGAAATGCTATAGCAAATGTTATTACATTGCTTTTTGTCTTACTGCGGAAAAACTCATAAACACTGCAGCTTATAAGCGGAGGAACCAGCAAAATGGGATATCTTAATACACAATTCCAGGAACCTGCCGGGAAAACATATTTCAGGACGGCATTAAACAGATCCATGAAATAATGGTATTTGAAGGTCATTCCCATGACTCTCGTATCTTCAAGACTTCCTCCGCGGTACAGGATGTCGATATTGCCCATATGGTAGCAATAATCCAAAAATACATTGTCGTTTTGAGTTGGAACAGTCTTATAAAAATAGTAAAAGCTTGCAAGCATTACGATTGCCGTAAGAGCCAGAAACGGAGCTGCTTTATAAAAATCTTTAATTGACGGCAGCTTGTCTTTTACTGCTGAAATGTGTTTTCGGGATATAAAGATTAGAATAAGACCGATAATAAGGGGCACAAACCTAATCAGAGCCAATAATCCCAATGCATTTAGAAAATAATACTGGATAACGATCAGTGAAAAACCTGCAAAAAATGACAGGATCCATGTCCAGCTGCCAAACCTGTCGCAGATATCATGATCCAAAGATAACAGTAGCGCAAAACCGGGAATGAGAACATATAAAACCGAGAATAAAATCAGGTATATCCCCTGGTCTTTTACGACCAAGACAACTGATATTCCGAGGATCACAATCAAAGAAAGCACAGCAAAGACTGCTGAAGCAACCTTATTTCCCTTTCTTTCTGCTGTTTCCATATCTAATTCCCTGCAAGCCTGATCTAAAAACAAAATAATTATAACAAAAGCTCCCGGATATTACTCCGGGAGCTCATTTGTAAACTATTCAAGTACTATTACTTTTCGTTCTTCATTCCTGACAGATAAGCATTGATGAAGCCGTCCAAGTTGCCGTCCATAACGGAATCGACGTCAACTTCCTCATAGCCTGTTCTGTTGTCCTTAACGAGTGTGTAAGGACAGAAAACGTAGGATCTGATCTGTGAACCCCATGCGATCTCCATCTGGTTGCCCTTAAGGTCTTCGATCTTCTCCATCTCGGAAGCTCTCGCGAGCGCGAAAAGCTTGGCTTTGAGCATTCTGAGACACGTTTCCTTGTTCTGGAGCTGAGATCTTTCAGCCTGGCAGGAAACAACGATTCCTGTAGGGTTATGTGTCATACGGACAGCCGTATCTGTCTTGTTGATGTGCTGGCCGCCCTTACCTGTTGCACGGTATGTGTCAACACGGACATCAGACATATCGATCTTGATATCGTCTTCTGTCTTCTGGTCCAATTCAGGGATAACTTCGCAAGAAGCAAATGAAGTATGTCTTCTGCCTGCCGCATCGAAAGGCGAGATTCTTACGAGACGGTGAACGCCTAATTCAGATCTTAAGAAGCCGTATGCGTAATCACCCTTGATCATCAAAGATACTGACTGGATACCTGCAGTATCACCTTCAACATAATCAAGCTCTTCTACTGCAAAACCATGGCTCTCAGCCCATCTGGTATACATTCTGTAAAGCATGGAACACCAGTCCATTGCTTCCGTTCCGCCGGCACCGGCATGAAGCGTGATAGTAGCATTATTTGCATCGTAGGGACCTGTAAGAAGCGTCTCTAAACGCATCTTTTCAAAATCTTCCTGGAACTTAGCAGATGAAGACTTCAGTTCTTCAAGAGAATCCATGTCCTCTTCTTCATTAGCGAGCTCGCAGAGCGCCAACAGGTCTTCGCGCTCAGCTACAAGTGCGTTATAGCTCTCTACCTTCTTCTTAAGTCTGCCCAATGTCTGCTGGATCTCTGTTGCCTTCTCGACATTATTCCAGAAATCCGGCTCCTGCATACGGTTCTCGTATTCGCTTATCTGGTCAGATACGCGGTCAATGTGAAGAGCATCCTTAAGCTCTGCTACAGGCACTTCGTATGATTCAAGATCGAGTCTTATGTTGTCAAATTCAAGCATTGATTACCCCTTATGTTCTTCAACAAATTCTTTAACTAATCTCATAGCTTCCTTGATGTCATCCAAAGAAGCGGCATAACTGATACGTACAAATCCTTCACCGCACTTGCCGAAAGCGTTGCCGGGAACTATAGCGACATGCTTTTCGAGCAGGAGCTTCTCACAGAACTCTTCAGATGTCATTCCTGTGCTCTTGATGCACGGGAATGCATAGAATGCGCCGTAAGGAGTAAAGCAATCGAGGCCTGCGTCTCTTAAGCCCTGAACGATCACTCTTCTTCTGTGATTGTATTCATCACGCATCTTCTTGACTTCATCGTCAGCATTCATAGCAGCTTCGACAATGGCAAGCTGTGATGTCGAAGGTGCGCACATGATGCAGTACTGGTGGATCTTTACCATAGGAGCGATAAGTTCATGAGGACCTGCGAGGTATCCTACTCTGAAACCTGTCATGGCGTAGGATTTGGAGAATCCGTTGACCATAACGACTCTGTCTCTTAACTCTGCAAACTGAGTAAGAGATGCAGGCTTTCCGTCAAGATAGTTAAGCTCGCAGTAAAGCTCATCGGAAAGAACGATGATGTCTGGATGTCTCATAAGGACATCCTTGATCTTTGCCCAGTCCTCAAGCGTCATGATGGCGCCTGTAGGATTATTGGGATAGCCGACGATAAGATACTTAGTCTTATCGGTAATAGCAGCCTCAAGCTCTTCAGGCATGAGCTTGTAGTTGTTCTCAGGCTTTGTCTCAACAATAACCGGAACACCGTGCGCAAACTCAACTGTAGCCTTATAAGCAACGAAACAGGGCTCTACTACAATAACCTCGTCACCGGGATTGATGAGCGCCCTTGCAGCCAAGTCGAGACCTTCAGAACCGCCTACGGTAATGAAGATCTCTGTTTTGTAATCGTATGAAACGCCATATCTTCTCTTAAGATAATCGGCGATTGCTTTTCTGGAATCGATATAACCTGAATTGGGCGAATAGTGAGTATAGCCGTCAATAATGGAATTAATTGCAGCTTCTCTGATCGACCATGGTGTTACAAAGTCAGGCTCACCGATTGAAAGAGATATAACATGACCCTGCATCTCATTTGCAAGATCGAAGAACTTCCTAATAGCTGAAGGCGGAACTGCCTGGACAGCCTTGGAAATCTTGGATTCATAATCGAAACTCATAAGATGATTGCCTGCCTGTCGTCTGTATTCGGATTATCGTAGATTATACCATTAGCCTTATATTTCTTAAGGATAAAGTGCGTTGTCGTAGAGAGAACGCCTTCCATAGTAGCGATCTTCTCGGTAACGAATGTAGCGATATCCCTAAGGCTCCTGTCCTCGTAGATGATCATGAGATCAAAGCCGCCGCTCATGAGATAGCATGCCGTAACCTTGTCATACTTACTTAAGATCTGTGCGATATGGTCGTAACCCTTGTTCTTAACAGGTGTGATCCTTACTTCGATCATGCCGATGCAGTTATCGGGTGCCTGCTTTTCCCAGTTGATTACAGTGTTATAGCCTAAGATGATATTCTCATCCTTAAGGCGCTTGATCTCGGCTTCCACATCATCGGCGGTCGTGCCAAGCATAACGGCGATCTCGTCCGCCGAAAGTCTTGCATTGTTCTCAATAAGCCTAAGTAACTCTAAATCGTCAATCATGTGGAAACTCCTTTTCTAAATATATTAAAATCTCCCGCAACAAAACTTGCGGGAGATTGTTGCTTTAATTCAGTTTATTCAGATTCTTGCTACGCCTGTATCACGGGCTGCCTGAGCGACAGCAGCAGCAACAGCCTTACCTACTCTTGCGTCGAACGCATCAGGAAGGATGTAATCAGGGTTAAGCTCAGCATCAGAAACGATGCCTGCGATAGCGTTAGCTGCAGCGATCTTCATCTCGTCATTGATATCAGAAGCTCTTACATCGAGAGCGCCACGGAAGATACCCGGGAATGCGAGAACGTTGTTAACCTGGTTCGGGAAGTCAGATCTGCCTGTTGCCATAACTGCAACGCCAGCCTTCTTTGCTTCATCAGGAAGGATCTCAGGTACAGGGTTAGCGCAAGCGAAAACAACCGGATCCTTAGCCATTGTAGCAACCATGTCAGCTGTGAGAACGCCGGGAGCGGAAACGCCGATGAATACGTCAGCGCCAACGATTACGTCAGCAAGAGAACCTGCCTTCTTCTCAGGATTTGTGATCTTAGCCATCTCTTCCTTAGCAGGATTGAGGCCTTCTCTTCCCTCGTAGATAGCGCCCTTACGGTCGCAGAGGATAACATTCTTAAGGCCTCTGGAGATCAAGAGCTTTGTGATAGCTGTAGCAGCAGCGCCTGCGCCGTTAACTACAACGTGGATATCTTCCATCTTCTTGCCTACGATCTTAAGAGCATTTGTAAGACCTGCAAGAGTGATAACAGCTGTACCGTGCTGGTCATCGTGGAAGATCGGGATGTCACATCTCTCCTTAAGCTTCTTCTCGATCTCAAAGCATCTCGGAGCTGAGATGTCCTCGAGGTTTACGCCGCCGAAAGAACCTGCGAGAAGTGCAACTGTGTTAACGATCTCGTCAACATCCTTGGAACGGATGCAGAGAGGGAAAGCATCAACGTCACCGAAAGCCTTGAAAAGAGCGCACTTACCTTCCATAACAGGCATACCTGCCTCAGGTCCGATATCGCCCAAGCCTAAAACTGCTGTACCGTCTGTAACAACAGCAACGAGATTGTGTCTTCTTGTGTATTTGTAAGAGAGGTCAACATCCTTCTGGATCTCAAGACAAGGAGCTGCAACACCAGGTGTGTAAGCGATTGCGAGTTCTTCCTTAGAACCTACGGGAGCAGTAGCAATAACTTCGATCTTACCTGCCCACTCTTCATGCATCTTAATAGCTTTCTCATTAACGTCCATACTTATGAACCTCCGTTTTTATTCTTAACGCAATAATAATAAATATAAATATAGGCAAAAACAATCTCGGGTATATAAGATTTTTTATCCAAAACGGTCTATTTATTGTCGTTTTGAACAGTAAACATGAAACGAAGACTATGCTTCAGATCGCGAAAGGTCTCTTTCCGCCCTTGATCGGGAAATCCTTCATGGTGCAGTAAGCCATTCCGGCGAGCCTTGCAAACGCGAGCCAGATCCATGTCGTAATGGCCGCATCAAGTATATAAAACGCCGTCAAAGAGATATTTGCGATCAACGGAACCGTAAAATCAACTATAAGAATGGCAAAAAGGATAATGCCTATGCTTCTCATATTGATGAAATAATACTTACGTGAGAGCCTGACGGCATATGGGAGCGAACTGAAAAAGCCTGCATCGCCTGACAGATATGCTACAGGAGCCGTAAATACGAACGGCAGGCCGATTATCGCAATGAACATAAAATAGAAAGTGATAAGGATAAACGGCATTGATATGAGCGTCGAAAACAGCATTATCAGGACCAGTCTCAAGAAAAGCTCGGAAACCTTAATGGGCTTATCCGGAATGTGCTCTATTGCATAATTCAGGACCTCAGGGTCATCATCCTTAACTGAAGACACCTTCTCTTTTCTGAATTCCCTTACGTAAACAGCTGCATAAATATAAGCGCTCGCCAAAAGCAGCAGATAACCGGCACACATAGAAGCTATATAAATAATGTTTCCCGTACTTATCGGGATGGCATTCATCAGGGCATTATACTGGTCGGCATCGTACTCAGTAAGGTTATAAACCTCCATAGCCCAGCTCTGGAGAGGGGTAAAATCTGTATCTGCCCATGGATTAAAGTGAATCGCAGCATTAAGGACAACCGTAATGATGTAAAGTATACGGACTCCCCATCTGTTACCGACATTATCAATGTCGAAAATATTCTTCAAAGCTGCAATAAACATTCATTTACCTCAATTTGTCTGCTATCGATATATTACGCAAAACGAGCAGATTTTGAAAGATAAAACACAAAATTGAATCAACTTTTACTCAAAAAGTAATACTTGTGATACAATCTCCCTATTATATTTTTAGAAGGTCGTATACATATGATTGATTTTCATGTAATACCTGATTTATTGTACGTTATCCCTGCAGCAAACCATTCTGCACAGGATATCAGGAACATCCTCAGCGCTCACCCAGAAGTCAAGTTCGTTTCTCTTGCAGCAGTTGACCTCATGGGCAACGATACTGACGAGAAGATCCCCTTATCTGACTTCATCGACAATATCGAGAACTATCTGGACGGTAAGGCTGTCCAAACCGACGGTTCATCAGTTGTACTTCCCGGAATCGCCACATTAAATGACGGTAAGGTCGACCTCATCCCTGACAGCAAGGTAATCTGGTATATCGACTATAACTACGAGCACATAGATTTTGAGACAGGAAAGCCCGTTGGTACTCTCCGTATCCCCTCTTTCCTTAAGCATAACAACGACGCAGTATGCTCCAGATCGATCCTCCGTAAGAGCACGGAATATTTCGAGAAGACTGTTAAAGAAAGATTCCTGAACGATCCCGCTTTATGCGCAGATTACGGATTTACACCTGACGAGCTCGACCACATCACCACGATCACTGCTACAGAGCTCGAATTCTGGGTAAATTCACCTGACGAGATCATCAGCACCGAACAGCTCTCTATCTCGCAGGAACTTAAGGAATCTTACTGGAAGCGCACAAAGGGCGTAGTAAGAACAGCATTAGAGCAGGTAATTCTACTTCTCGGCAACTACGGCTTCAATCCTGAGATGGGACACAAGGAAGTCGGCGGCGTTAAGGCTTCTCTTAACTCTTCCGGCCAGTTCCACTTCATCATGGAGCAGCTCGAAGTTGACTGGAAGTATTCAGATGCTCTCCAGGGTGCTGACTATGAGCTTATCGCGAGGATCCTTATCAAGGAGATCTTCAGACTCCACGGTCTTGATGTAAGCTTCAATGCAAAGCCCCTTCCCGGAGTTGCAGGTTCTGGTGAACATACACACGTTAATGCTGTTGCTTACCTTAAGAGCGGCAAGAAGATCAACCTCTTCGCTCCCGAAGATACAACGGTTGATTTCTTGAGCAGATTCGGCTGGGGCTGCCTTATGGGCATCATGAAGCATTACAGCAATGTTATCAATCCTTTCGTATCTGCTACTACGGATGCCTTCGAGCGTCTCACACCCGGATTCGAGGCTCCTACACATTCAGTAGCTTCCATCGGTAAGGATGTACTCACACCTTCAAGAAACAGATCCGTTCTTTTAGGTCTTGTAAGAAGCGAAGACACAAAGTATGCAACCAGATTCGAGCTCCGCGCTCCGAACCCTCATACAAATACATATCTCTGCCTTGCCTCCGTATATCAGGCTATGCTCGACGGTATCGCATATGCAATCGATTCCGGCAAGGACTCAAAAGCTCTTGAAGCTGAATTTATCAAGCCTTACGGCGAACCGAGCGATTATCTTGAGAAAGACAGACTCTACCGCTGTGAAGACGATATTTTCGAGGACATGGATTCCAATGAGCGTGACAGACTCTTCGGCACTCCTGCCGCTACTGTTTACGAGTCACTCTCTACCCTCAAGGATTCCGGCGTAGCTGAGATCCTCTGCAGAGGCAATGTTTTCGATGACCAGCTCCTCAATTCCTACTATCAGGCAATGCTCGTACGCTGGGAGATGGAACTCATGGAGAAGATCATTCCTGCTAACCTCTCTCTTATCAGAAGCATCACGAGAACTGATGACGGCACTGTAAGCTACGACGAGAAGCTCTGGAACGACATCGAAGATCTCAAGCTCCTCCTCGCTAAGGACACTGACGTTCAGGATTCGATATTCACCAGAGTCAAGAATGCCGTTAAGGCCGGCGACTGGGAGAAGACTTCCGAATACCAGCGCGCAATGAAGAACGCAATGAACGAGCTTAAGAACAAATACAAGATCTATTGCGAGAACCAGATCTAAAGAAACAAAAAACTTATATATAAAGAGCCTGCAGCATTTTACTGCAGGCTTTATATTTTGCTGTTCTTAAACAAAGTGAAGGGGCTGCCCCATAGAGACAACCCCTTCTTACCCGGTCGGGTTAATAATGAATCAGTAAGGTACTACTAATTAATCTTTCTTTGCCATGATCTTATAGATAACAGCTGCTAAAGCTGCACCAACAAAAGGTCCTACGATGAATACCCAGAGGGATGCGAGAGCATCGCCGCCTGCGAAGATTGCGGGACCGATTGAACGTGCAGGGTTAACTGATGTACCTGTAAGTCCGATACCTAAGATGTGAACCATAACGAGGGAGAATCCGATTACAACGCCGCCGAATGAACCGTGGCTGAACTTGGAATCTGTAACTCCGAGGATAACGAGTACGAAGATGAATGTTAAGAGAATCTCAACAAGAAGGCCTGCAACGATGTTGCCGTTAACGCCGCCTAAGCCGTTAGAACCGAGACCGCCTGTCATATCCTTTACCTGACCTAAGCTGAAAATGATCTTGAGGCATGCAGAACCGCAGATGGCGCCCAAAACCTGGCTGACAAGATAGAGGAAGAAATCTGTTACGCTCATTCTGCCGGAGATCAAAACTGCCAATGAGACAGCCGGATTAATGTGGCAGCCGGAAACATTTCCGACAGTATAAGCCATACCGACAATAACGAGGCCAAAAGCAAAAGCTGTGAGGATATAACCGCAGCCGGAAGCTGAATCACAGCCAACGAGCATTGCAGTACCACATCCTACCAGTACGAGAGTAAATGTACCGATAAACTCGGCAATACACTTTTTGAACGAGTCCATATCAACACCTGCCTTTAATTATTTGAGCAGGTATTGACGCCTGCCCTTAATTAATTATATACAAACTCTTCGTTATTGCATTTAATTATTACTTCATTTGTGTTACCGTTTGAAGACTTTTCGACATGACCGATAACCCTTGATTCAATGTTGAAAGATGAAGCAATTTCAATGATCTTCGAAGCAATTGACTCGTCGACATAGAACTCGATCCTGTGACCGCAGTTAAATACCTGATAGAGTTCCTTCATAGGAATCTCACCGGATTCATAGATAGCCTGGAAAAGCGGAGGAAGTTCGAACATATTGTCCTTGACATATCTGACGCCTGTACCGAAATCACGGCACTTAGCCTGACCGCCGCCTGTGCAGTGGATGATCCCATGGACGTTTTCTCTGTAAGAAGCCAGAACCTTGGAGATTACAGGAAGGAATGTTCTTGTAGGAGCAAGGATAGCCTCACCTACCGTTACGTCTGCTCCGGGCAGCTTATCGTCAAGTCTGTACTTGCCGCAGTAAGCCTTGTCTTCACCCAATGTATCGGAGAAGGATTCCTTGTAATTCTCATAATAATACTTGTTAAGGAGCATATGACGGGCTGCTGTAAGGCCGTTGGAAGACATGCCTGAATTGTACTTGTCCTCATATGTAGCCTGTCCGAAAGAAGCAAGTCCTACGATAACGTTGCCGGGCTTGATATTAGCAGCATTGATAACATCAGATCTCTTAGCTCTTGCAACGAGTGTGGAGTCAACGATAAGTGTTCTAACGAGGTCTCCGACGTCAGCAGTCTCACCGCCGCACATCGTGATGTTGATGCCCTGGGAAGCGAGCTTTGCGATGATCTCATCGTAACCTTCGATAACCTTGGCGATTGCCTTGCCGTCTACTCTGTGAGCGTTACGGCCGATAGTGTTAGACAACATAAGGTTCTCTGTAACACCGCAGCAAGCAAGGTCATCTGTATTCATTACGAGCGAATCCTGGGCCAGGCCCTTGAACCAGTCGTAATTGCCGGTTTCCTTATACATGAGGTAAGCAACGGAAGATTTTGTTCCTGCACCGTCAGCGTGAATAGCCGTACAGTATTCGGGATCACCTGCAAGGTCTTCAATAAGCTTGCAGAAAGCACCCGGGAAAACACCCTTTGACTGGTTCTTGACTGCTGCCTTTACATCATCCTTTGTGGGTGAAACGCCTCTGGACAAATAAGATTCTGCTGACATTGCTTATATCCTCCATTTAATTAAATGCTTTGTTAACGTTTTCCGTGCAGACCGGTAAGCCGGGTTCTGTATGTGACGATCATCTATCTAGACGTAATATCTCTAAAACGTTCAAGCCGTCTCCTAAGGCTCGCGGACCACGATATGCCTTTCCACGACGTTGCTCCAGGTGGGGTTTACAAGGCCGATATGTCTCCACATCGCCGGTGAGCTCTTACCTCGCCTTTTCATCCTTACCCTTTCGGGCGGTTTTCTTTTCTGTTGCACTTTCCTTAAAGTTGCCTTCACCGGGAACTGCCCGGCACCCTGTCCTGTGGAGCCCGGACTTTCCTCATGCGCCGTACTTTCGTACTGTTGGCGCCCGCGATCGTCTCGGCCTGCCCGAAAAACATAATTATTCTATAAATAAACCGTGTCAAAGTATAGATGATACTTCGTTGTTATAATTCACAGTAATATCAATACCCGGATACTTTTCCGAAAGCAGTTTTGCTATCTTGGGCAGATAAGCCTGTTCGGTCGCAGAGTGACCTGCGATGACAGTGTTGATGCCCATCTGTCCGAGTCCGACACATACATGATGCTTTATCTCGCCGGAAACAACGGTATCGATACCGTTCTTCAAGATGACATCTACTGATTCCTCATCGAAAGAGCCGCCCTGGAGAAATACCTTTTTTACGGTATTCTGAGGATCATTTATCGTGATAACGCCGCTGCAGCCGAGATCTGATGCGACCTTCTGGCAATAAGCCTTAAGAGTTACGGGCTCTTCAGATTCGATCTCATATACAACGCCGCACACAGCTCCGTCCAAATGCTTTGCGTTTGTTACCCCGAGCCGCTCTGCAATAGCGAGATTTCCGAACTCATCAGTAAGATCGAGATTCGTGTGGCAGCTGATTACAGATATTCCTGATTTTACGAGCTCTACCAATGTTCTTCCGACATAATCGTCCATCGTAAGAGCCTTAATGCCGCCGAATATTATCGGGTGATGGGTTACTATGAGGTTTGCCCCGCAGGCTTTGGCAGCCTGGATAGCTTTGCTTGTCAGATCCAGAGATACCAGAATAGCTGATACTACCTTTTCTCTGTTACCTGCGATAAGTCCAACGTTATCGTAATCAAGTGCGTTTTCCTTGGGAAACACTTCGTTTAAATAAGTCTCAATATCATTGACCTGCATTTTTCTTCCTCTCCTCCAAAGCCGCTTTTACGGTAGGATTACTTCTCTGCCTGATCTCAAAGATCTCATCCAGATGTTCATAATAAGCTGAAACCATAGGATCGCCATCTTTGAATTTCTTAAGAAGTACCGGGCCGTAGCACGCTTCTTCATCAGTAATAGTAGTACTTATCCCCTTAAAGACTACTCTCATACAATTATAGAATATATCCCTGTCATAACAAACACTCTCATCTTCAAAAACAAAACCTGTCTTTGTCAGATATTTTCTTACTATGTCATTGGACTTTTGGGGCTGAAGCACAAAAGTAACGTTCTCCAAAACATGATATCCGTTATCTTTCAGCGCTCTTGAAATGATATCGATGATGTTAAGGCCACCTATACCGGCCATAACGACAATATCACCCGGCATAAGCGGAACGCCTTTCAGGCCATCAGTGACAAAAACTTCGGAACAGTCTTCGAAACCAGCTTCAATAAGTGCATCTTCAGATCTTTGAGCAGGAGCCCTGTGGATCTCAGTGCAGACCGCCTCCTGGGCCAAACCCTCTTCAAGGCATCTGATAGCGAGATAACCGTGATCGGATCCGACATCAATGACCCTTCCTGCATCAGTATTCTGTCTGGCATATCTTACCTGACCTAATACCATGACAAGCCTTTCTGTCAGTTCCTGCATCAGAGATCTCCTATCCTTGTTCTTAAGGACAATTTGTAGTCGGCAAGACGGCCCAACATGCTGTCGATCTTTTTCTTTTCCTCAGGTGAAGCCTGGCCTCTGCGGTTCATGAGGCGCTCTTCCTCGCGGTTGATGATAGACTCTCTGACCTTCAAAAGCAGAGCCAGATACATATCGCTCTTTACCTTTACGTCAGGACTCTTGTCAGCCTGCTCAACTGCCTTAAGCATAACGTCTTCAGCGGGCATGCCATTTATAGTGAGTCTTCTGAAATAATCACTCATCTTGGCAAATAGCGTCTCATTCTTGCCGTCAAAGATATTAAGGAATATCCTTACAAGCTCTCTTAAAGTATCGCCCGAGAAATCATCAGGCCTGATAATGTCCGTTTTCTCTATGCGGTCATTTTTAGCAAGTGCGCTGCCGAGCGATAAAGCGTAAGCGAAAAGATCGATCTCTTCCTTTGTAGCTGTATCGACTACTTTCTTAAAAACCGGCTGTTCAGGTGCAGGCTCTGAAGGCTCTGCAGGAGAATAATCTTCAAACTCTTCATTGCTGTTACGACGGCCTAAGTCTTCCCTTCTCTCGCGCTCTAATGCCCTGGCATTGACCACTTCCTGTTTCTTGTCTTCAGCCTGCTGGAATTTGAGCATCTGGTTCATGACTGCCTGCGTGGTAGCGCCGAGCAAAGGAGCTGCAACACCAGCCATCCTGCTCATCTTGATCTCATCATTCATCCATGAGCCGTATGTGCAGATGTCCTTCTGGTATCTTCCCCTGTCCAAATTACCCGTTTCAGGATCAGTATTATCGTTCTTAGCCCTTTCGAGCAGATAATCTTCGACATAAAGGGCATTCTTAACTACATCTTTGAACTTCTCTGCACCATTCGTCTTGATATATTCATCAGGATCCTTTCCGTCGGGCACTTTCGCGATCCTGATACGGATATTGATCCCTGTCAGTTTCTTTAAGTATTCCATCATCATATTGATGGCTCTTAAGGCAGCATTCTGGCCTGCGTTATCGGCATCGAAGAAGAAAACCACTTCTTCGGCATATTTGGCGCATAGCTTAAGCTGGCTGTCAGTAAAAGACGTTCCCAATGCAGCAACAGTGTTCTTAAAACCTGCCGCATGCATGGCAATTGCATCCATGTAGCCTTCGACCACGATGAGCTGCTTGGACTGTTCTTTCCTCGCAAAGTTCATCGCATAAAGATGGTTCTGCTTGTTATAGACTAATGAATCTGGTGAGTTGATATATTTAGGCTTCTCGTCGCCTAATGCTCTTCCGCCGAATGCGATTATCGTTCCGAATGAATCAAAGATCGGGAACATCAATCTTCCGCGGAAAAGATCATATGGTTTATTTGTCTTCTGTGAATTAGCGAAAATACCGGATTTAAGGAGTTCCTCGTCCTTATAACCCTTCTGCTTTAAGATATCGTACAGTCCTCCTTTTATAGGAGAATAGCCGATGCCGAAGTTATCCAAAGTCTGCTTGGACAATTCTCTTTTTGCAGCGTAGTCTCTGGCAGGCTTACCTATCTGGGGATCGTTAAAAGACTTGTAATAGTATTTGGCAGCTTCCTTAAGGATGTCCTTAACGCGGTTCTTCTCTTCTTTTTGAATGCTGTCTCCGGAATAACCGGTCTCAGGTATCTCAACGCCGTAAAGCTCGCCTAAATGTCTTATTGCCTCAGGATAATTGAGATGCTCTATTTCCATGATGAAGCTTATGGCGTTTCCGCCCTTGCCGCATCCGAAACACTTATAGATACCCTTTGCAGGGTTAACTGAAAAAGACGGAGTCTTCTCAGAATGGAAAGGGCACAATCCCCAAAGATTGCCGCCCTGACGCTTCAAGAGCACATAACGTCCTACAACGGATTCTATATCCGCTCTGGTAAGAACTTCATCGATTACATTATCTGGTATAAGTCCCACGCTGCGCCTCGTTTTAAATAAAAGGCCCGGTACGATTCCGGGCCGTATAATAAGCCGAAATTACCGAAGGTATCAGTCTTCTTCCTTCTTTTCCTTCTTCTTACCAAAGATGCTGACCTTTTCAGGTTCCTCAGACTTCTTAACAGTTCCGTCGGGATTAAGGTTCTCACGCTTAACAACTGAGTTGATAGCGCTCTTTGTAAATGTAACAAGAGTGTTTGCTGCAGATGTTGAGATAGTAACCTGATCGTCCTTGATATTAGCTACGAAACCAACGAGTCCGCCGATTGTAACAACTCTGTCGCCTACGGAAAGCTTATTCATCTGCTCCTTAAGTTCCTTATCCTTCTTACGCTGAGGTCTGATAAGGATAAAGTACATAATAACGAACATTAAGATAAGGACACCGAATGACAAAATTGATCCTAAACCTTCTCCGCCCATAGCAGCTGTTGTGTCTGTGAAATTGATCATTTATATTTCCTCCAAAAATTATTCTCCGATATATTGAGCTATTACATCAGACATTGTGTAATAACCCTTCTCTTTGCCTGCCATGAACTTGGCAGCTGTAAGAGCACCTTTTGCAAAGACATCTCTTGTCTGTGCGCTGTGGCTGATCGTGAGGATCTCTTCATCGCTGATGAACATTGCGGAATGTTCGCCGACGATGTTACCGCCTCTGATAGATGAGATACCGATCTCATTCTTCGATCTTGCCTTGTTTACGCTGTGTCTGTCATAGACATATTCAACATTATCGTCAATCTCTTCCGTGATACCGTTAGCGATCATGATAGCTGTACCGGAAGGAGCATCGAGCTTTCTGTTGTGATGTGCTTCGACGATCTCGATGTCGAATTCAGGATAAAGGATCCTTGTAGCCTGCTTGCAGAGCTCTACCATCATGTTGATGCCAAGGCTCATGTTAGCCGACTTAAATACAGGGATCTTCTCGGAAGCTTCCAGAATGGATGCAACCGTCTCATCAGACAAAGCTGTTGTGCAGCAGATAAAAGGCTTCTTGCGGTTAAGCGCAAATTCAAGGATAGCAGGAACAGCCTTTGCATTGGAGAAGTCGATGATTACATCAAAATCTTCAGTGCACTCGTTAAGACTGGTATATACGGGGAAATCATAAGTGTTGTTCTCAATGATATCTCCGCCTGCAACGATCTTATAATCAGGATTGTTGTAGCATAGGCCGGCAATCGCCTTGCCCATTCTGCCGCAGCAACCGTTAAGGAAAATCTTTACCATTTTAAATCCCGCCTTCTATTACTTTCAGATAAAGTTCTTCATTGCAGAAGTGTCATAATCCTTGAGCACTTCAACAACCTTATCGTGGTTAGCCTTGCTCATTTCGCAAAGAGGAAGTCTGCAAGGTCCAACGTTCCAGCCGAGGATGCTCATAGCTTCCTTGACGGGGATCGGGTTAACTTCGCAGAACATAGCCTTAACGAGAGGAATAAAACCGATCTGTGCATTCTTAGCTGCTTCAGTATCACCATCGATGTATCTGTGGATCATCTTGGATGTCTCACGGGGAACGATATTAGCGATTACGGAGATAACACCCTTTGCACCGAGTGAGAGCATAGGAACAGCAAGTCCGTCCTCACCTGAATAGAGAGCATATCTGTCACCGCAAAGGCTGTAGATCTCAGGTACCTGACCGAAATTGCATTCCTTTACGCCGATGATGTTCTCATAAACGGAAAGTCTCTTTAAGAGCTCGGGTCCGATGTTAACGTTAGTTCTTGAAGGAACGTTATAAAGGATAATGGGAAGCTCCGGAACTGCCTCTGCGATCTTAGCGTAGTGACGGAAAAGGCCTTCCTGTGTGCACTTGTTGTAATAAGGAGTTACGAGCAAAGCAGCGTCAGCACCAAGCTCATAAGCCTTCTTAGTAAGTTCGACACCGAATGCAGTATCATTAGAACCTGTTCCAGCGATAACCGGAACACGTCCTGCAACTGTATCAACAGCGAACTTGATAGCAGCTACATGCTCTTCTTCGGTCATGGTAGCAGCTTCGCCGGTCGATCCGCAAATAACGATGGAATCGATACCTTCTGCTATCTGGAATTCGATAAGCTTCTTGAGCTCTTCGAAATTGATTCCGCCGTTCTCAAAAAACGGAGTAACGATAGCAACACCGGCACCAACAAATACAGGCTTGGACATATGAATGCCTCCCAAATATATACAAAAAATAATGGTTAAAATGCAAGAAAGCGCATTCTGACTAGTGGATTGTATCACCTTATATTATAAATAGTCAATTTATACTTCTGGGGTGTACATATGTACATCAGGAGCGTACATTTCGGGCGTTTTAACCGTCCTGAGGGTCGTTATCGAACGACATCGGATACTTGGTGTGATCGAAATCCTCAATGAGTCTTTTGAACACCCCGTTAATAGCCGATTTATTGACAGCTTTGATCACAAAGCTCATTCTGTAACGGCCTCTTAACTCATAAATGACGCAGGGCATCGGACCATATACTTCGAACTGGTACTTTTTGTCCTGAAAACCCAAAAAGTCATTTAAATACTTTGCTAATTCATTAGTTCTTCTGATAAGCAGATCCTCGTCTGGCAGAGAAAGGACCATCTCTCCTATTGCCTTATACGGCGGGAGCTTAAGTTTCTGCCGGTACTCGATCTCCTGGTCATAGAAAGCCCTGTAGTTCTGTGTGCATGCGAACTTGAACAAAGGCTGGTCAGGTCTGAAACTCTGGATAAATACCTTTCCGGGATGATCTCCCCTTCCCGCTCTTCCTGCGGCCTGTGTAATAAGCTGGAAAGCTCTCTCGGATGCTTTAAACGAAGACGAAGCCAGCATCAGGTCCGCGCCAAGCACACCTACGACAGTTACATCAGGGAAATCCAATCCCTTAGCTATCATCTGCGTACCGATCAATATCGAAGCTTCTTTGGCAGCAAACTTCTCGATTATCTCCTTATGAGCACCGGGAGTCATTGTTGAATCCTGGTCCATTCTCAATACTTTCTCATGAGGGAAAGTGGCATGAAGGAATTCTTCTAACTGCTGCGTTCCAAAGCCCGCCTTAGTAAAACGGTTACTGTTGCAGAATGAACACCTTGCTTCGTAAGAAGGTATCGTATAACCGCAGTAATGGCATATGAGACTCTGTGTTCCGTTACGCCTGTTGTTATGCAGCGTCATGGCAACGGAGCAGTTCTTGCAGGTAACGGGCTCACCGCAGTCTTCACATACAAGAGTTCTAGAAAAGCCTCTTCTGTTAAGAAGCAATATTACCTGCTTATTCTCAGAGAAAGCAACAGACATTGCCTGTCTTAACGGGATAGACAGCATGTCACCGCTGCCGAGCTTGATCTGTTCCTTCATATCGACAGGGATGATCTCGGGCAAAGTCGCTTCAGATCTGGCCCTGCTCTTTAATTCAAGCATCTTATAAGCTCCTGCCTTCGCAGCATAAAAGCTCTCTATAGAAGGCGTTGCAGAGCCAAGCACGACACTGCATCCGGTAATCTTCGCCCTCATTCTCGCGATATCCCTGGCAGAATACCGCGGATGTGATTCCGCTTTATAAGAACCGTCATGTTCCTCATCAAGTATGATGAGTCTCAGATTAACAGCCGGTGCAAAAACTCCGCTTCTCGGACCGACAATAACTCTCGCCTTGCCTGTCCTGATGTTATTCCACTGCTCATATCTCTGCTTATCTGTAAGCCTGCTGTGGAGAACTGCGACGCTGTCGCCTAATCTGCCTTTGATCCAGTTGATCGTCTGAGGCGTAAGCGAGATCTCGGGGACCATATAAATGACGCTTCCGCCCTCGCTTATTACCTTCTTGGCGATATTAAGATATACCTCGGTCTTACCGCTTCCCGTAATGCCAAAGAGGAGATATGTGTTATCCTTCTTTGAATCTATTCCTTTGAGGATCTCCTGTATGGCAGATTGCTGCTCATCGCTTAAGTCATATTCTTCGGTGAACTTTCCTTCAGGAACCTCGTTTGAAATAGCAAGCTGCGGGACTTCGTTGTCTGAAGACTCTTTCAAAAGCCTGATAAGTCCCTTATCTTCTAATGCCTTAACCTGCGCAGCAGAGCACGAGAGAGACGCCATGAGCTCTTTCCTGGAGCATTTACCGCGCTCTAACAGATACTCAAGGATATTGATATGGGCGCTTGATCTCAGGATCTCGCTGTCGAGGACTTCTTTGGCAGTATCTTCAGATACCAGCTCGACGAACACTTCCAAAGGATTCTTGTGGTTAACTACACAAGAAGGAACCATGAGTTCTACAACGTCGCCCTTGGTACAGTTGAATCTGTCACTGATCTTATCTATGAGAGCCAACTGGTCAGGATTTAATACGGGACGGTTGGAGATAACCGAAGCTATATCCTTTATAGGTCCGGAGTCACCTTCAGCATTCTCGGTTATTTCAACAACGATCGCAGCCCTCTCGGAGTCACCTTTACCGAAAGGCACAGAGACCAGAGAGCCGGCATATGTGTCTGCCAGCAGTTCATCAGGAATACGGTAAGTGTATTGCCTGTCGGTCTGTCTTACCGAGCCTCTCAGGATAACGCTGCAATACATTTGTGTTTATCCTCACAAAAGATCGAAAAGGTTCATCTGTGCGCTCTCAGGAAGATCATCAAGGATTCCGCCGTAATCCAAAAGTTTCTGAACAACGGACTGACCGACGCCAGTTCTCTTCATGAACTCGTCGCGGTTCTTGAATTCACCATCTTTTCGAGCATTCTCAATATCAAGACCGTTTGCTTCCGAAACGCCTGCGATAGCGCAGAACGGAGGTCTGATGAGCTTGTCTCCTGCTTTGGTAAACTTCTTTCCGAGTGAATCATTAAGCGTGATGGGTGCAAAAGTAATACCTCTGGCATACATCTCCTCAATGAGCTCATAGAAATAATATTTAAGCTTAGTATTAGGATCGCCCTTTGCATGCATCTCATCAGCAAGCTCGATTCTTCTCTTCTTTACTCTCTCCGGACCGTTGCACATCTGCTCTGCATCGAATAAACCTTCACCTCTGTGGGTAAAGAATGAGCAATAGTATTCTTCAGGATAATAGACCTTAAACCATGCAACTCTCAAAGTTGAAATAGCATAAGCTGCAGCATGCGCCTTAGGGAACATGTATTTTATCTTCTGACACGATTCGATGTACCAGTCAGGCACGCCGCACTTCTTCATCTCCTCAACGTATTGAGGCCATTTCTCAACCTTGCCTGCAGCAACTTTACCCTTACGTACGCCTTCCATAATGTCGAATGCATCCTTGTTCTCAACACCCCAATAGATAAGGCTTGTCATGATCGAGTCACGGCATCCGATAACGGAATTAAGGTCACATGTGCCGCTCCTGATAAGATCCTGGGCATTGCCCGTCCATACGTCAGTACCATGAGACAGACCCATGAGCTGAACAAGATCGTAGAATCTCGTAGGCTGCGTTTCCTTGATCATTCCGCGCGCCATGTTGGTACCGAGCTCAGAAAGACCCAATGTGGCGGAACCTGCATCGGTAGCTTCTATCGGGAAACCAAGGGCATCAGTACTCTTAAGAAGGCTCATAACCTTCTCATCAGGAATCGGAATATCTGTGATATTAACGCCTGTTATATCACTTAACATCCTTAATACAGTAGGATCGGCATGACCTAAGATATCAAGCTTTAAGATAGTATCGTGCATCGCACGGAAGTCGAAGTGCGTAGTAATTATTCCGCAGTCAGTCTTATTTGCCGGGAACTGGATCGGAGTAAATTCATAGATATCCATTTCCTTGGCAATAACGACGATACCACCAGGGTGCTGTGAAGTAGTTCTCTTAACACCGATGATGTCCCTTGCCATAAATGCCAGATGTGCCTGTGTAAAGGGTTCTCCCTTCTCTTCACAGATCTTACGGCAGACACCATATGCGTTCTTATCCTGATAAGCACCGATCGTACCGGCCTTAAATGTATGAGTTCCGCCGAAGAGCACACCGACATAAGCATGCGCTCTGGGCTGGTATTCACCGGAGAAGTTAAGATCGATATCAGGCTGCTTATCGCCATGGAATCCTAAGAACGTCTCGAAAGGAATATCCTGTCCGTCAGGTATCAGCGGCTCACCACATTCAGGACATGACTTCGGAGGAAGATCGTATCCTGAACCATACTTACCGCTGTGATCGAATTCCGCATAATTGCACTTCTTGCATCTGTAATGCGGAGGCAGCGGATTAACTTCTGAAATGCCGCACATCGTAGCGGCAAAAGAAGATCCAACTGAACCTCTGGAACCTACAACATAACCGTCGTTATTAGACTTTTTTACGAGTCTGTATGCGATGTAGTACATGATCGCATAACCGTTACCGATAATGGATTTGAGCTCTCTGTCTAATCTCGCCTTAACCTCAGGATTAAGTACTCCGTTATGACGGTACATGCGGTTAGCCTTTGTATAAGCGATGTCTCTGACATCGGCTGCAGCTCTTGCGATCTGAGGCGGATATGAACCATCAGGGAACGGCTTGATTCCGAAATCGATCATGTCAGCAATCTTGTTGGTGTTATCAACAACAACTTCCATCGCTTTTTCTTCACCAAGATACTTAAATTCATCGAGCATCTCATCTGTCGTTCTGAAATAAAGGTCGCTCTGCATCTCAGCATCGTCAAAGCCCATGCTCATCAGCATGTACTTTCTGTAACGGCCGTCCTCCTTATTAAGGAAATGAGAGTCGGTCGTAGCGCACACAGGCATGTTGTGATCGTCAGCCGTCTCTACAAGCAGTTCGTTGATTATCCTGATGTCATCTTCATTAAGCGGTGTTGTTCCCGTATCGGATTTAGCAGGATCCTGCCTTGTTAAGAACATGTTGTTGCAAAGAGGCTGTATCTCAACATAATCGTAGAGACTTAAGATTTTGGAAAACTCAGAAGATTCTCTCAGATATTTCCTGGTTGCCTGTCTGTCCTTATTTAATGATCTGTATTTTGTAATAACGTAACGGAATATCTCACCGCGCTCACAGGCACCACCAACGATAAGTCCGGACTTGAAATACTTCAATAAGCTTTTAGGCGTTCTGGGTCTTCTCGAATAGTAATGAATCTGTGATTCGGATACGATGCGGTAAAGGTTATAAAGGCCCATGTTAGAACGGACAAGATAAATGATGTGATACATCGGCGCAATTGGTATTTTACGCGCATCTTTATCGTTTGATTTAACTCTCTCAGGAGTAAAGTGTCCGACTTTATAATTGATATCAAGAGCACTGACAGTGCCTGAATCTTTAAGGCAAGACGCAAGCAAAGATGCTGACTTATAACATACAGCAAATGAATCATCAAACTTATTTCCGTCAGGGACATAAGTAAATGTTGCACCCTTATTTATCAGTGCATCTTCAACAGTTTTAAACTCGCCCTTATAGAACGTTTCAAGAATATCTTCATCTGAAGTAGCAGGCATAAGGAACTTATGTCTGTAATAAATGTGGTCTTCGATATTTATTCCGTAGCCTGCTCGACGGAGGAATGCCAATGTTGTGAATATATCGGGGCCTGTAACATAAGAGTCTCCGATGAATTTCAAAAGCTCACCCATTGCAAAATACGATTCACAAGGTTCACCTTTACCGGGATAAATAACATCTTCAAACTCCGCATGGAAATCAGCTACATGCTCAAATATCAGGTCAGACGGTATAACTTCATCTCTGCCGTCGGCAAACTCGCCATCAATGTCAAAATCAACATTGATACTCTGTCCTAAAGGTTTATGAGGCTCCAACGGTTTGACGGAAATATTCTCGTCGGTAAGTTCCTCGGGAATCTCATCAGCATTCCACAAAGACTTATCAATGTCGCGGGATGCGAATTCCATTGCATCCTGGTCAGATTCGCCCTCTTCTTCAGGTCTGACGGCCTTATATCCTTTAAGTCTGAACTTCGATGCGCAGACGGAAGTAAATGTATCACAAAGCGCATCATCTCCGTTGCGATTAATAACGATGGAAACAAAAGAACCTACAGCCTTGGGCTTTGTAATAAAGTTTAAAGACGCGTCATCATCAACGTCAGAAGGCTTGATCTTATCGTTCTTGACATCATAAGGAAGGTTATAGAAAACCGTCGGGCCGTCATCAACAAGGTAACCTTCGCAGCCGAGGATACACTTTATCGGAGCCTCGCCAGTGTCCTTACGCTTTTTGTTGATTCCTTTTGCGGCTTCAAAAACATGCGGGAATGCCTGTACTACGCCGTGGTCAGTAACGGCACATGCCGAGTGACCAAATGAAGCTGCGAGCTTAATAAGATCTGCAGGATCCGTCGTAGCATCACTCTCACTCATTTTGGTGTGGACATGAAGTTCTACTCTCTTGCGTTCGGCAGTATCTTTTCTCTTCGGCGGACGCTCAGCTTTATAAAAGCCGGAAACTTTAAGCATCTTATCGCCTGTAAATGAATCATTCTCGACATTTCCCTGAATGCCGATAAAACCGCCTTTTCCGAATTCTTTCTGGAAGCTGTCAGCCTCTTCAGGCTTTAAGAATGCAATACATGAAATACCGTCAGTATCGTCTAAGCAGATGAACTTAACGACAACGCTCTTGCCGGTTTTAGCAAGCTTAAAACTGTCATCATTAAAAGAGATATCACCTGCTACATTTACATCAAAACAGCCAACTGTAAGATTGGCGATCTTCATGAACGTAGCCTGCTTCTTTACGCGGCCGTATAACTGGTTCTCGGCATTTTCCTTAGCTTTGTAAAAAGACTGCTTATCTTCCTGCTTGGCTTCTTTTCTGACCTGCTCAGCCTTAGCTGCCCAGGAATCCTTGCCTGCTGGCTTAGCATCAGGCGCTTTGGCTTCATCAGCCTTCTTTTTCTTTGTTCCCTTCTTTGCCTGTTCTTCAACAGTTTCGTCTTCGGGAAATTCCAGCCTGCCTTCTTCGATAGCCTTAAGGATATCGTCTTCAGGAGCATAATCGCTTCCTGCAATGTCGGGATCGCTTGTAATGATCTCATATCCAAAAGATACACTGTCTGCCACGCAGATATGGATAGCATTATCCACTGCGGAAATAAGATCCTTCCTGTCAGACTCGCTTAGCATCATTGCCCAGCCGGAAGGAATCTCGATATTAATGGCAGTGTTATCTTCACCGAAATTAAGGTTGATGAAATCAACCATGTCACTGACACCGCCTTCGTTGTCTCTGGCGATGTAATGATTAACAAGGCCTCTGATATGGTCATAGAGGCTTATGAAATTACCTGAATTAACATCATTGAACGTAAAGTTAACTTTCGTTCCGAAATCATGCTCAAGTTCTTTAACAAGACTTACAATGCTCCTGTTATCCCTAATGGTATCAACACCATCAAGAACAATATTTATAGATGCTTTGGCCTTGTAAATATCGACCTTAACAACAGTAAGGCCGGAAAGATCCTGATATTTGTCATCACCTACATTGAAAAGTTCAAGTAGTTTTACGCTTTTCTTCTCCAACTCTGATCACTTCCCTTACAAATTCATCGACTGCTGCGGATGCCGGAATCTTCCTGACCGGTACGCCCTTTTCAAATAAAAGAAATTCATCGATGCCGCCGGCTAATCCTATATCACATTCGCGAGCCTCTCCGGGACCGTTGACGACACAACCCATAACAGCAACCTTAAGGTTATAGGGAAGTTTGGAGACTTTCTCCTCAATCTGTCCTGCAAGTTCTATGAGCGGAACCTGTGTTCTGCCGCATGTAGGACAGGAAATAAAAGTAATGCCACCATCTCTTAAGTCAAGAGCTTTGAGGATCTGCTTAGCTGTAATAACTTCATCAACAGGGTTTCCTGTAAGAGAAACTCTAATGGTATCACCGATGCCTTCTGCAAGAAGAGCACCTATACCTACTGCTGATTTAATTGCTCCCTCACGTACTGTACCTGCCTCGGTAACACCGACGTGAAGAGGATAATCACATGATTTGGACAAGATCCTGTATGTATCGATAGTAATCTTAGGCGAAGAAGATTTGATCGATATGACGATATCGTCGAAATCCTGGTCTTCCAAAAGCTTAACAGCGCCCAAAGCGCTCTCTGTCATTGCGTCTGCGTTGACTTCGCCGTACTTGGCAAGGATCTCTCTGGAAATAGAACCGGAATTGACACCGACGCGGATAGGAATATGACGTTCCTTACACTTATCCGCAACAAGTTTAACCTTATCGGGTCCGCCGATATTACCCGGATTGATCCTGATCTTCGAAGCACCATTGTCGGCCGCTGCCAAAGCAAGTCTGTAATCGAAATGGATGTCGGCTACTACCGGTATGGGAGATTTTGAAGTGATCTCCTTAAGACTTAATGCCGCTTCCATATCGGGGATTGCAACTCTGGTGATGTCGCATCCGTTATCGGCAAGTTCATTTATCTGAGCGAGGGTCGCCTTGGCATCCCTCGTATCAGTATTATTCATCGATTGGATCTTAACTGATGATCCGCCACCGACTTCCACATTGCCGATAAAGACTTTCTTTGTCATAAAAGTACTCTCCCTAACCCTGTCAATAACCGAGTATGATCCTCAGAATATCCGAAACGAACGCCAGTATCAGCAGCAATACGATCATGATAAAACCGACTACTGTAAGTCTGGCTTCCGCCTTCTCGGACAACTTACGCCCAATGACCATCTCAACGACGATAAAGATAATCTGTATGCCGTCGAGACCAGGTATCGGAAGAAGATTGGAGAACGCCAGCGCGATAGAAATGACTGCGCTGAGCATGATGAGGATATAGATCTTCTCACCTACCGTATCTTCCTCTGCAGTAACCACATCATTGACCATGGTTGTGATTCCTATAGGACCCGATACCAAATTATAAGCTTTTACTTTGCCGGCGATAGCATCTTTTATGCCTCTTACCGTGATATTCCAGATCGTAGCCGGCATTTTGGCCGCATAACCTAACGCCTTGAAAAAATTCTCAGGCGAATCGATCTCGTAAGGTATCAATGCGATTCCTCTCGCATTGACTGTATCGACATATTTAGGTACCAGTTCAACTTCATCAGCCTTGCCGTCTCTTACATAAGATACGGTAAGAACCTCATCTGTAATGTTGTAGAGATAATCTTCAAAGTCATCGTCATCTACGGACTTTCCGTTGATATGCGTGACAAAATCCCCCACTTTGAGAACAGGATTGCCGTTATTCTGCTGCTCATCGACCGAATAGACTTTCCAGCCGTTATATTCATTGTTTGCGTTCTTGTTTTCGACAGTTACAAGGAGCATAGGTCTCTTTCTGATAAGAGGATGGAGCTCAACATCATATGTCTTTCCGGTCTCTTTAGACTTCAGTGTAAGAGTCATATCTTTTGATTGATCAGCAGAATCCAACTCAAAGAAGAGGTCATAAGCCGAATAGACAGTCGTACCGTTTACCTTCTTGATCGAATCTCCCTCATGTACCTGGGATATATATTCTCCGAGCTGGGATTTTGCTGAAGGAAGAGCGATATCAGTGCTCGTAAAGCCTGTAAACCAGAACATTACAACGAAGATAAGCATGCCGAGGATAAGGTTCATTGCAGGACCTGCAAGGGCAACTATCAGTCTCTTTATTCTGGGCTGGTTAATGAGAAGATCAGGATCTTTGCTCTCAACGGCATTTCCCTCTTCATCTATCTCGGTGAATCTTACATAAGCTCCGACAGGGATCATCCTTAAGGAGAAATCAACATCCTTGTGCTTCCATCTTAAGAGCTTGGGACCTACAAAGATCGATACTTCAAAGACCTTTATCTTAAGGAGTCTTGCCATCCAGTAGTGTCCGAGCTCATGAAGAGTCGCGAGCACTCCGAGCATTATGATTACGAAAATAATACTAGTAGCTATATTCATGACTTGATCTTTCTGTCTATTATCTCATCGGCATAGATCCTGGCATCTTTATCGGTCTGCTCGATGGTCTCAATGGTAAGCTCCGCATCCTTGATCAGCGGATCCATTTTCTCAACTGTTTCGAATACCGTTCTCTCGATATCGAGGAACTTGATCTTGCCCGCGAGATAACTCCTTACTGCAGCTTCATTTGCAGCATTCATTACCGTCGGATAAAGACCGCCCTTATCCCCTGTCTCATATGCCAGGTCAACAAGCCTGAAGACTTCTTTGTCACAAGGCTCGAAAGTAAGATTATTCATGCCCTCTGCGAATGGATCGAATTCAGTAACGATAGAAGGTCCTCTTTCCGGATAATAAAGAGCAACTTCGATCGGCAGGACCATGGAAGGCTTACCCATCTGCGCAAGGACGGAACCGTCCTTAAGCCTTATCATCGAATGGATAATGCTCTGCGGATGAACTACAACGTCGATCTTCCTGCAGCTGATACCGTAAAGATGATGAGCCTCAATGATCTCAAGGCCTTTATTCATCATGGTCGCAGAATCGATAGTGATCTTGCCGCCCATATTCCATGTCGGATGATGGAGCGCATCTTCGAGCGTAACGTTTTCGAGGTCTTCCCTCTTCATGCCCCTGAAAGGACCGCCTGAAGCAGTGATCAGGATCCTGTCCAGATCAGCTCTCTTCTCGCCCTTAAGGCACTGCCAGATAGCTGAATGTTCGCTGTCGATCGGAAGCATCGCTACACCCTTTTCCCTGATCAGGGGCATAATGATATCTCCACCTGCAACAAGAGTTTCCTTGTTTGCAAGAGCAATGTCTTTTCCTTTTAAGATGCCGTGATATACGGGCTCTAATCCTGCAAAACCGACGATGGCGCCGACAACTGTATCAATGGAATCAAGCGTTGCGATCGCGATATTTCCTTCTTTGCCGGTAAGGACTTCAGTATCGATACCGGAAGACTTAAGTCTGTCTTTAAGTTCAATGGCCTTTGTTTCATTAACGACAGAACAGACCTTTGGTCTGAACTCTTCGATCTGGCCATAAAGCGTATCAATGTCACTGTCACAGGAAAGCGCTTCTACGGTAAAATCAGAAGGCGCTTTTCTGGCAACTTCAAGGGTCTGTTTGCCTATAGAACCCGTTGAACCCAATATTGAAAGCCTGCGCATATTAAATCTCCCTAATTCCCTTAATTCTTTATTCCGTCCGATCAGTACAGGTTATTCGCAAACAAAGCCAGGAGCAGAGCTACCGGAAGCGTAAAGAATGTACTGTCGAATCTGTCGAGCATTCCGCCGTGTCCCGGGAACAGATTGCTGAAATCCTTTATGCCCGTTCTTCTCTTGATAACCGAGCAGAACCAGTCTCCCAACTGTGACATAACCGAGATCAGTAATCCCAGGAAGAATGTAAGAATGCCATAAGGAACGATTCCTATGTCGATCTCATCGATCCTATATATGACGAGGCAGCAGTAAACAGTCACACATATCGCACAGAATAAAGCTCCGCCGATGCATCCTTCCCATGTCTTCTTAGGAGAGATGTGCGGTACGATCTTGTGCTTACCGAATGCAACGCCTGTAAAATATGCAAATGTGTCAGTTCCCCAAGGCGCGAAAAGTCCGATTACCATGTAATACCAGCCGTGAGGAACGAAAAGCAGCGCGCTTACAAAGCAGAACAGCGGCAATGAAATATAAAAGATCATTCCGCCCGTAAAGAAACCATTTAAAAATGCATGTTCATCCTGAGGTCTTACAAGAGGCAGATTGATACCGCAGGCAACACAGTACATGCCGACGATGATGAGGTACAAAGCCATGATGTTCTCTACTTTGAGCTGGAACAAAAGACCGCAGATAACCATCAGAGTTGCCAGAGACATTCCGATAATAAGAAGGAGTCTTGAAGGATGGTAACCGCCGTGCTTAATAGCTTTATACATCTCAACGCATGAGATAACACCAATAACGACAGCCATTATCACACCCGTAATCGGGAAGAATAATGCCGGCACGAAAAGTGACAGCACTATAACGGTAAAAACAAATCCTGTGATAATTCTCTGTCTCAACTTCAGGTCTTACTTTCTTTATTTGATAAACCGCCGAAGCGTCTGTCTCTGCCTGCATAATCCCTGAATGCCTGGGTAAGATCCTCATAGCCGAAATCAGGCCATAAAGTGTCAGATACCCAGAACTCGGAATAAGCGCTTTCCCACAAGAGGAAATTGGATAATCTCATCTCACCGCTCGGTCTTATGATAAGCTCCGGATCCGGAACATCAGGCAGATAGAGATTATCGGAGATCATCTGCTCCGTGATATCGGAAGGATCGACAGATCCGTCCTTAACCTTCTCTGCGATCTTACGGCATGAAGATAAGATCTCTCGTCTGCCGCCGTAATTAAGAGCAACTATAAGCTGCATATTGGGACGGTCCTTGGATCTCTCCTCTGCAGTCTTGCAAACTTCTCTGACTTTTGGAGGAAGTTCCGAATCGTCACCTGTAAATCTTACTCTGATTCCTTCTTCTGCAAGTTCAGCATCGTACTTGTCGAAAAGCTCAACAAAGAGCTTCATGAGAAAATCGACTTCAGGCTGGGGCCTTGCCCAGTTCTCAGTCGAGAATGCATAAACGGTAAGATACTTTACGCCGTATCTTACGCAGTTTCTGCAGAGTTCTTTGAGGTTCTCAGCACCAACCTTATGTCCGGCGGATCTGGGAAGATGTCTTTGTGTTGCCCATCTTCCGTTGCCGTCCATTATTACACCCAAAGATACGGGGACCTTAAGGTCTCCCGTATCATAAGTCTTTTCCTGTTTGTTACCGAATAAGGCCATCAGATCTCCATCAATTCCTTGTTCTTAGTTTCGCAGACCTTGTCTACTTCAGCTGTGAACTTGTCTGTGATCTTCTGAACCTTTTCCTCGAATTCCTTAAGAAGATCGTCTGTAAGTTCCTTCTTCTTGTTAGCTGCACGCATCTTATCGATGGAATCACGGCGGTTGTTACGGATAACGACCTTTGTCTCATCTCCGTAAACCTTAACCTGCTTAACAAGATCCTTACGTCTCTCCTCTGTGAGCATAGGGAAAACGAGTCTGATCATCTTGCCGTCATTGGTAGGATTGATTCCGAGATCGGAAGCCTGGATAGCATGCTCGATCTCTTTGAGCATCTTCGGATCCCAAGGTGACAGTGTGATCATTCTGGCTTCAGGAACCTGAATGTTAGCTACGGCATTAAGCGGAGACATAGCACCATAATATTCAACCTGGATCTTGTCCAAAACATGCGGATTGGCACGTCCTGCACGGATCGTGTTGAGGTTCTCCTGAAGGTTATCGATGCACTTCTGCATTTTTGCTTCGATATCATCGTAATCTTTCTTTGTGATCTCGATCATAGCCATAATTCAAGCCTCCTGTTATGTAAATTTTTTATTCAACGATTGTTCCGAGTTCTTCGCCTTTTGCGATTCTTACGATATTCTCAGGATCCTTCATGGAGAATACCAGGATCTTCGTATGGTTATCGCGGCAAAGAGCAGCTGCTGTAGCATCCATGACCTTAAGGTTAAGTCTCAATACTTCGTCATGAGATACCTTGTCATACTTCTTGGCGTCAGGATAGATAACAGGATCCTTATCGTAAACTCCGTCAACCATAGTAGCCTTAAGGAATACGTCAGCACCGATCTCTGTAGCTCTTAATGCAGCACCTGTATCTGTGGAGAAATAAGGGTTACCTGTGCCGCATGCGAAGATTACGATACGACCCTTCTCCAAATGTCTTACAGCTCTCTTTCTGATGTAGGGCTCTGCCATCTGTCTGACTTCGATAGCGGATAATACTCTCGTAACTGCGCCCTGCTGCTCTAATGCGTCCGAAAGAGCAAGAGAATTCATAAGTGTTGCAAGCATACCCATGTGGTCGGCCGTAACTCTGTCCATCTTCTCAGAGGATCTTCCCCTCCAGAAGTTACCGCCGCCTACAACGATTGCAACCTGAACGCCTAAATCGGCAACTGCTTTAATGTTAGCTGAGATCTGTTTAAGAACATCATCATTGATACCGAGCTTGGCATCACCTGCCAAAGCCTCACCGGATATCTTCAAAAGCACACGCTTATATTTTGTTTCACCCATATTGGTAAAATCCTCCATGAAAATATCTTTCAATAGATTTTATCAATAATCTCCCTTTAGGTGAAGTAAAAATAATAAATATAAGGGTATCAACACAAATAAACCGCAATGTATTAAGAGCGGTTTTCGAAAAGCTATCCTACCGGCCGCATATCGGGGCGTTTTCGATGAACTTTTCAAAAAAAATCACCCCACTGGCCGCATATCGGGACGTTTTCGATGAACTTTTCAAAAAAAATCACCCCACTGGCCGCATATCGGGGCGTTTCCGATGAACTATTCGAAAAACGGGACTGACGGCCTCGCAAAAGAAAACCCCGCACTATTAAGTGCGGGGCTGTTGACTGATTAAATAATCAGACGGTCTATTAGAGACCAGCCTGCTTTCTAACTTCCTCAGCGAAGTCATCAACCTTCTTCTCGATACCTTCACCAAGACCGAATCTTGTGAAACGTACGATGGAGAGCTCAGCACCAAGTGCCTTGCCTGTCTGCTCGATGTACTGAGCAACGTTGATGTCCTCATCCTTGATGTACTCCTGATCTACGAGGCAGTTCATCTTGTAGAAGTTCTTGATCTGGCCAGGGATGATCCTTGTCATGATGATAGCCTCAGGCTTGCCCTCTTCAAGAGCCTTATTCTTGAGGATCTCTGTCTCCTTGTCGAGTTCAGACTGGGGAACGTCCTTCTCCTCAACCCATCCGGGTCTTGAAGCTGCAACCTGCATGCCGATGTTCTTAGCGAACTCATCGAACTCAGGCTTTGTGATAACGGAATCGTCAGAAGTTGTAACCTCAACGAAAACGCCAACCTTACCACCCATGTGGATGTAAGAAGCAACAGCACCGTTGCCCTCTACCTCATAGATAACGAATCTTCTGATTGATGTGTTCTCACCGATATCAGCGATAGCTTCCTTCTGGAAAACCTCAACTGTCTTGGACTCATCGCTGTAAAGAGGCTGTGCCATAAGTTCTTCAACTGTAGCAGGCTTCTTTGTAAGGATGTGTGTAGCAACAGCGTTTGTGAAGTTCTTGAACTTGTCTGTGTTAGCAGCGAAGTCTGTCTCGATGTTGATCTCAACGAGAACGCCTGTCTTCTTGTCATCAGAGATCAGAGAAACAACTGCACCCTCTGCAGCGATTCTAGCGGACTTCTTCTCAGCCTTAGCCATACCCTTCTCACGAAGCCAGCCCTTAGCCTTCTCGATATCACCATCGCACTCAGTAAGTGCCTTCTTGCAGTCCATGATGCCGCAATCTGTGAGCTCACGGAGTTCTTTTACCTGCTGTGCTGTAATTGCCATATATATTCTCCTTTGCGATTTTAGTTAAGATTGGAAATTAAGACTCGGAAGCGATCTCTTCGATGGACTTCTCGCCTGCTTCTTCAGCAGCCTGCTCTTCAGCAACTTCAGCTGTAGCAGCCTGTGCTTCAGCGGAATCAAGATCCATACCCTCAGATGTAGCATCCTCACCCTGGTGAGCTTCGATAACAGCGTCAGCCATCTTAGCTGTGATGAGCTTAACTGCACGGATAGCATCATCGTTACCCGGGATTACGTAATCTACTTCATCAGGATCGCAGTTTGTATCAACGATAGCAACGATCGGGATACCAAGTCTCTTAGCTTCTGCTACTGCATTGTGCTCTTTCTTTGTGTCAACGATGAAAAGTGCTGCAGGGAGCTTAACCATACCAACGATACCGCCGAGGTTCTGATCGAGCTTTGTCATCTCGAGCTTAAGCTTTGCAACTTCCTTCTTTGTACGAAGTTCGAAAGATCCGTCAGCTTCCATTCTGCGGAGTTCTTCGAGTCTTGCAACTCTCTTCTTGATTGTTACGAAGTTTGTGAGTGTACCACCGAGCCAACGATAGTTAACATAGAACTGTCCGCAACGCTGAGCTTCTTCCTTGATGGAATCCTGAGCCTGCTTCTTTGTACCTACGAAAAGGATATCACCCTTCTCAGCGAGCTCGCGCATAGCGTCATAGGCCTCGTCGACCTTCTTGACTGTCTTCTGCAAATCGATGATGTGGATTGAGTTACGCTCCGTGAAGATGTACTCGGACATCTTAGGGTTCCAACGACGTGTCTGGTGACCGAAGTGTACGCCTGCTTCAAGAAGCTGCTTCATTAAAATAACTGGCATAAAATAAATCCTCCTGTTTTCTTCCGTATACACCAAGTAATATTCAGCTCAAATTGGCCACAGTCGGAGTGTATACGTGATTTTTATGC
>JAFYJX010000013.1 GCA_017537905.1 Clostridiales bacterium
AGACAGTCGTTCATTACGTATCTTGCCCATGTGCCCCAGATAGCCGCAAGGCCTGCGCCGTGAGCTACGTCGTAAAGGCCGCCAAGCTCATGCTCAAGCTTATGAGTCATCCAGTCACCGCCGTCATTTCCGCAGCCTGTAAGGCCGTTATGCGCAAGGCTTCCTGCCCACATAACTTCTGCACGTGCGTCGTAGTTCTGAGGATCGTCACGGAGGATAACGGCATTCTTTTTAACTGTGCGGAGAAGTCCTTCTGCGAGCGCGTCTGTGATCTCCATGTTACCGCCGTTTGTGAAATATCTTTCCATCGTATGCATCATGATGTCAGTGCATCCGCAGGCCGTCTGATAATCAGGCAGCGTCATTGTAAGTTCAGGATTCATGATCGCAAATTTAGCACGTGAATAATCGCTGCTGTAGCCTCTCTTAACGAGACCCTCTTCCTTGGTGATAACTGAAGAATCGCTCATCTCGCTTCCGGTAGCTGCGATCGTAAGGATTACGCCGAGAGGCAGGCATCCTGTTGCCTTGCGCTTATAATCGTAGAAATCCCAGACATCACCTTCGTTTGCGACGCCGTATCCTATCGCCTTAGCAGAATCGATGGCGCTTCCGCCGCCTACTGCAAGGAGGAAATCAACGCCCTCTTTCTTGCAGAGTTCGATGCCTTCGTAAACAAGTCCAAGATGAGGATTCGGAACCGCGCCACCCAAAGTTACATAGCTGATTCCGGCATTATCCAATGTGTCCGTTACTCTCTTAAGAAGTCCGGAGCGCACAACGCTGCCGCCGCCGTAATGAATAAGGATCTTTGTGCCGCCAAATTCCTTGATAAGATCTGCAACTTTAGATTCAGTGTTCTTTCCGAAAACAACTTTTGTCGGGGTGTAATACTTAAAATCAAACATTGATATTACTCCTTTCAATACGGCTTAAAACTTTTTTGACAGTTATATGATACACATAAAAAAAGACCCGAAAATACTATATTTCGGGTCTTTTTTATCGCATTTAGTTTAATCGGTCTTAAGGTGTTTGATTAATTGTTATTGTTCTTTACCAATTCCATGATAGTTGCTTTTCTGAAGAAGAAGTTCACGAACGCCAACAGATAGATCAATCCGAAGCATGAGAATATCATGATGAAATCTTTATAATAGTCCATCGGTGCTACTACACCATCCTCAACAAGGTAAGGAACCTCGAGGAATGCCTCTAAGAAAGTTACATCCGGGAAAAAGTCTATCAGCGTAATTGCCCACACCAGTCTGTCACCAAGAAGCAATGCGAACAGAGTAAATAAAAGACAAACGATGATCCCTATGAAACAAACTCTTTCTTTTGCCAGGAGCTCATACAAAAATACCGGTAAGAACGAACCGATCATTACAGCGGGGATAAAGAATATCCAGCTGTTAGTCATTCCTGCAACAACACAGAGGAACAAAGTAATAATGGTGCCGATAAAAGCTCCCAGGATTCCCATTCCCATTCTGGGGGACTTCAGATAAAATCTGCTCGTTTCAGAATCATCCTTGACATCACCGCTATAGTATTCGCCCTGAAGCATACTAACGCCGCCCTCAATATCTATAGGTGAATTCGTGGATTTATAGCCCATAGCAGTAAGCGTAGTGGCAAAGATCATGATATCCTGCGCGATGTTAAAAGCGGCATCCATAGACAATGTCTCTTTGGGTGCATAAAGGTCAATGACCTCGTTCTCGAGGATGAAATCTGCAAATGTGCTTGTCTTATTAAATGCAGACTGGACATGTTCTTTAAAAGCATTCTGTCCGCCGATATATGCCTTGGTATTAACCCTGAGACTGCCGTCGGGAGTATAGCATACCTTGATCGTAAGTCCGCTGACATCTCCATTGATCTCATTGTCAGAGATTTTCATGCCAAGATTAGTGTTCAGTTCAAGCAAAAATGCGTACTTATCCATCCTCAAAAACCCCCGTTATTTAGTTTTAAAAAGTTATATCAGCCGCTCGTAGCAGATATGCCCGGAATCGTTGTCTCAGCGAGACTGGGCGCCGGTTGTCCGTTAGTCGTTGTCGTTGTTGTCTCTTCCTGGCTCTCAGTAGATGCATCCGTAGATACAGTAGGATTTGTCGGAGCAGGCATGAAGCCTTCTTCTGCGGACTTATCTGTCTGTATTCTCAAAGGATAGAATGAGAGCGCATTGTTGAACTGGTCCTGAATCGTTGCCGATTCGAAAATACCCTTCTCATTAATGAGTTCGGAATGTCTGTAAGGAAGCACGACCGCTGCATAGCTTACGATCCAGATAACGATAGCAAGAACAATGATCTCAAGGATCAAAAGCGGTGTGATCTGGAAAAGATCGTTAAGCTTTCTCATCTGCTTAGGACGTCTTACAGCTTTGTTCTTAACGTCTGTGTTGATGAATTCCATAGCCTTGAAGCCCTTGGAATCGATCTTGGAAAGGATCTTCTCGAGCATTGAATTTCTCGTATATTCATCGAGAAGCCTGTCCTCAAAAGTCATGTCTGCCGGAAGCGGATACTGGGCAACAATATTCTTGGCATTAGCAAGAAGAATGTCGCCGAACTCATAGATTACTCTGTCTCCCGGTATGTTATTACGCTTGGAATAGATGTCGAGATAAGACTTGATTATCGCATTCTCACATCTTGTAGCTTCCTTCGTAATACCGTAGCATGAAGAATAAACCATGACTACAGTAGACATATAGAAATCGCGGATATTCTCGCGTGTCAGTTTCTGATTCCAGAGTTCATCAGACATTTTGATTACCTCCTTCATTACCATCACCGTTCAGGAAAGCCAAAGGATCAACAGGTCCCTGAGGTGCAGGTGCATCGTAAGGTGCAGTATTCGATCCTGCATAAGGATCAGCCTGTTCCTGCGGCATCTGGGGCGCAGCATACTGAGCCGGCTGCTGATACTGCTGTACAGGCTGCTGGTATTGCTGCTGTCCGTACTGCTGATACTGCTGTGTCTGTTGGTACTGCGGCTGTTGCTGGTACTGCTGTGGCTGCTGATACTGCGGTTGCTGCTGATACTGAGGCTGTACAGGCTGCTGGTATTGCTGGCCATAAGGCTGCTGATACTGTTGCTGTACAGGCTGCTGATATTGCTGCTGATACTGCTGCTGGACAGGTGCCTGAGGTGCAGGAGCCGTATACTGTTCTTCTGCAGCATACTGCTCTTCTGCTACATTGAAAGCGTCTGCGGGAGCTGCTGCGACAGTACCGTCCGGCATTACAACTGTGGAAGGCTGGGCATTAACAGGTGCCTGGCGGCCGTGAGGTGCATTGGGAGCCGCGGGCTTTTCGCGCTTTGCCTTCTGGGGCTTTAATGAGAGATCTCTCTCATCGATCTTGCCTGCATAAGCTGACAGAGGATAAATGAATGCCAGGATAGCAATGACAACCGTAAGAGCAAGGAATGTGATCCTGACATTATTGACCATGAAAGCGATCATGGAGATCGGGAGCAGCAGACCTGCGCCGAGATATACGGTATATTCGGCAAGCTTTCTTAAGTTGGTCCTGACATTACCGTTGCAGATGAGATAGAGAACGTAAATGTAATAGTAATCGTGAATACCGAGAGCGATACCCATGAAAGCACTTGTTACAACGAGCGTCTTAGCTGACGGCATAAGTGCAAAGATGAAAAGACCGAGCACTGTTGAAGCTGCCTGGATCAATACTCTCGTACGTGATGTAAGGATATGCGCGAGTCTGTTCTTAAAGAATCCGCAGACGAAGCACGCCATGAAACCGCATACGAGGAAATAGAACGAAGTTGTAGGAAGTGAGATTCCGACGTTATCGAGATAGTTCGGTACGAACATTGTCATGAAAGCGATCGCCAAACCGAGCATCAGGAATGAAGAATTAAGGAATCTCGCGATCCTGGAATCAGCGAAAACAGAGAGATATCCGCTTATGGACAGAGGTGCTTCCCTTACCTGTGTATTATTCTGCATGAAGTAGATCATGCCGATAGCTGTAAGAACGAGAGCAGCGCCGCTTATGATCGTTACGATAAACAGACCGTATCTCTCATAGCAGATACCTGCGATAACGGCACCGACAGCAGAACCGAGGAAGTAAGAAGCTGCCTGAACGTTATGGATAACTCTGTCGTTATAGTCCTTGTAACCCAATCTTCCCGCATTGATACGGTAGTCTCTTAAATAGTCGAAAGACATACCGAAGCAGAATCCGATCGGAAGTGCCAATACCATCGTAAGATAAGGGAAACTGATAACTCCGGCAATGAGCGCCAGGAAATAACCTGCGCAGGTAACGGCAACAAGAGCGATCCTGCTGGTAAGGTTAGCCTTGATGCTGTTCCTGATTCCGGAGAATCCGAGATAGCCCCAGATAAACAGGAGCAATGTTACGCATATAAAGGCCTGCACGGCCGGCATCGGCAATTCCGACAGTTGTTCCTTGAAATAATCCGCGAACGTTATCGGCATCATGATAGATCCGAAAGCTGTAAAGAAAGACAGGAATCTGTTTGCATTCTCGCCGTACATTACGAGTACGGGAGCGTTGCCTGAAATACCCTTGGATACTGTGGAGATCAGGAGATTGATCTCGAAGACGATGATGCCCATCGAGATGGCGATCGATATGATCGTGAATATCCATGAAAGGCTCATTCCGTTTACAGAACTCTCAAAATCGGAACGCGGCATCATGATCTCTAGAACACCGGCTACGGTATTCTCTGACGATATGATCGGCGCAATGGCGCATACATAAGCTACGCCTCCGTCATTTCGCGAAGTAAACGAAGCCTGAAGCAGACTGAAGCAGTCAATATACTGGTTGCCTGCACCGGTAAGATAATACTGCTGTACATTTCCTGTATCTGTTGATGAATAGAGTCTTAAGAAAGAGTCTCCTGCCATCGTATAGATATTAACGATATACTGCTTGTCCTTGCCGTATTTGTAGATAGGAAGCATGTAATTCATGCCTTCCCTGACATCCGTATAAGAAAGAGCTGCAGCTGAAGATACTGCGCACTTCTCCATCATGTCGGCACGCTCACTTTCGAGCGCCTTCATATATGTCTTCGAAAGCTGAGTAGCCATTACGAGAAGAACAACAAGTATGATCGTGAAGCAGTAACCGATAGTTGAAGAAATAAGTCTTCTGTCACGGCTCTGTGCTGTTTCTGCGTTAGCCTTGTCTCCCCTGCCTCTGAAGATCCTGATAAGAACTTCCTGAACGGCAAAGAGGATTACGCCTGCAAGAACTGCGATGATGCAGGCCGTGAGAATTCTCTGCTCGAGCTTGTCACCGATATCGTACAACTCACCGAAAGTGCACTTATACTCAAATACGCCGACACAGATTCCCGTACTGTCTGTGATAGGAACGATAACGCTCTCATAATTCTTTCCGACGAGGACTGTACTCTTCGAAGTATTTCCGAGCCATTCGGAAATATCTCTTCCTGCAACAGCAAACTCTGAAGGATCGTTAACACCATGACTTAAAAGAAGTGATAACTGGCCGTTGCTGTAACCGAAGAGTCCGTAACCTTCTGCTGACAGATTCTCTTTGGTTGTATCAACGAGCATAAGATCCAAAACAGTGCTGTACTTTGCCGGAGCATTAACAGTATTCGATGTCAGGTCATCACCGTCTATAGTCATTCTTACGATGTCTGCGACCTGATGCATCTTGTTGTCGGATATCATTTTGAATTCATTCTCGAACTGCAGTCTCATGTGATGTACAGCAAAAGATACCGCAGCAATTGCTACGACGAATGAAACGATAATCAAAATACAGATACGAACTATTCTGCCGGTAACGTCATTACGTTCAGCGGTCCGTTCACTCTGAAGATTAGCCATTTGAAAGAAGCCTCCCCTATTAGCTGAAAATCCGCATACATTATACACAAATGCTAAAAAAATAAAAAATATAATAAAAGGCAGGTTTGGATCAATTATCCGAAAATAAAAACGATAGCTGATCAGATCAACTATCGTTTCATTCTGGTTGCGGAGGCGGGACTCGAACCACACGACCTCCGGGTTATGAGCCCGGCAAGCTACCAACTGCTCCACTCCGCGATATTATCGCCGCACTTAATAAAGGAATAAATGGTGCTCGTGACCGGACTTGAACCGGTACGGATTTTACTCCGACGGATTTTAAGTCCGTTGCGTCTGCCAATTCCGCCACACGAGCCTATCCGTAAGTGCTGAATGATATTATCATCATGACTCTTCAAAGTCAAGACAAGAATCGTGTTGTATATGAAACGAAATGACAGGAAACCGTAACATAAGTGTATTGATTGAAAACTTAAGAGCGATACAATGAGTATATTAATATTAAAAAGGAGATTAGACTTATGCCTAACGATCCTGAAGATTTTAACAAAATTAACGGTGTCAACAACCCCTCTAATAAGGACGATTTTGTTGATTCTTCTTTTGCCGTGCAGTTTAAACCCGGTGACAAGACCGAGTCTATTGCCGACAAGCTTAAGGAAACAAAAGAGAATATCGAGAAGCAGTCAAGCAGCATAAATCAGCCTGCAAGCTCTTCCAGATTTGATTTCAATTCCAGCGATGCTTTCAAAGATAAGCTGTCCGATGAATTCGACAACTTTGAATTTGACTCTTCTATTTCTGCATTTAAGCCTTTTAAGACTCCCGAGCAGACATCTTCATCGACTGCTGCTACGATTCCGGCTATTAAACCCGCGCCTTCTTCCAACGATCCGGTATTCCCGAAGAACGGCGGCACTTTTGATAAGCCTGCTTTCACAGCCAAGGCACCCGAGCCTTCCAAGGAAGCATTACCCAAGTTTAACGATGCAGAAAAAGCCCAGGCAAAGCCTTCTGACGATAAGCTCTTTAAGTCCGGAAGCGGTCTTGATTTTGCCACATCAGAGCACGATAAGAAGACAAGTCCTTTCATGAACACAGATAAGCCTGATCTTCCCAAGCCTGCTAATATCGATATTCCTACGGCTGAGAAGATCCCTACGCCCAAGGCTGAGCCGGCCAAGCCTGCTTCACCTTTTACATCAGCTCCTGCAAAGCCTGTTAATCCTTTCGCAACAGAGCCCGAAAAGCAGAAGCCTGTCACAGCAGACGATTCCAAGACTCAGGCTTCAGGCGGTTACAGACCTTATCCTTCTGCAGCTAAGACAAATCTTTTCACATCACCTGCACAGGCAACAAAGGAAGCTGAAAAGGCTTTTGCAGAATTCCTGGATGACGACTTCAAGCCTTCCAGCAATGTACCGATCAGCCCTTTCAAATCCGTAAACAGCACAAGACCCGCAGCTACATCTGCACCTGCTCCGGCAAAGTCCGAAGCTCCTGCTGCACCTGTTAAGCCAGCAGCTCCAGCAGTTGCTGCCACACCTGCTGCGCCCGTTGTTCCTGTAACACCTGCGAAGTCAACTGAACCCGCAAAGTCAATAATTCCGGATATTCCTGCAAAACCCGCACAGCCTGCAAAGCCTGCTGAGCCCGTTAATCCGGCATCAAATGTAATTCCGGTTAAGCGTCCTGAAGCAGTAAAGCCTGCCGAACCCGCTAAACCTGTTGTTCCCGTTGCACCTGCAGCACCCGCTAAGCCGGCAGAGCCTGCAAAAGCAGCAACTCCTGCTTCTGTCGCAACAGCTGCAGCTACCGGTGCCGCAGCAGCCGCAGCAGCCGCAGCAACTGCAGCAGCTGTTAAACCTGCTACAGAAACCGTTAAGGCACCTGCAGAAACAGAAAGACCGCAGAGACCTGCCGCAACCGCTGCTCCTGCAAAGCCTTCCGCTCCTGCTGCTCCTGCAACACCCGCAAAACCTGTTGCACCCGCAGCTGCAACAGCACCTGTTAAGCCTGTAGCACCTGCAGCTCCCGCTAAGCCTGCAGCTTCATCCGAAGCTGCACAGAGGCCCGGAACTTCTACTGGAAAGCCTGCGCAGGCACCTGCGAACGATGCATATTCACCTTTCGAAGCAAAGGGCAAGCAGCCTGTTGCTGCAACAAGAGGCGTAGCTGCTAACCAGGGCCATGACAACAAAGCCATCTCCCCTGTCACAACAGTTAAGAAATCCAAGAAGAAGTCTAAGGATCCCAAGTCCCAGAAAGATCCCGGACTTGCAGGACTTATCACATTCCTCGTAATTATCTTCCTTGCTATCGGCATCTTGTGGGCATTGGATAACACATCAGGTATCAAGAGCTTATTCGGTAAGAAAACCGTAGAGACTATTGCCACAAAGACTTCTGCAACTCAGGTCGAATCATCCAAGGAAGAGACTGAGACAACAACAGAGACTACAACCGAAGCTACAACAGAAGCAACTACAACAACTACGGAAGCCACAACGACAACAACTGAAGCTACTACAACAACTACAGAAGCCACAACAACTGAAACAGAGGCTACAACCACAACCACTGAAGCAACGACAAAGGCTACTGAAGAGACAAAGAAAACTGCAGGCGGCGAAAAGGTAACCGATATCGGTACTAAGATCACCAACTTCAAGCAGACAAAGAAGGGCTTCAAGTTCACTATCGAGCTCAAGAATAAGAGCAAAAAGACATGTAACCTTCCTAAGTCACTCAATTACCTTGATATCGAGCTTTTCGCAGGAGCAGGCATCAAGAGCGTTTCATCAGATGCTATGACTTTCAAGGTAAAGAAAGACGGCAAGACTTACAGAGGAACACCTAACGAGATTGCTATCAAGGCAGGTGATACTTACTCCTTCACAGTCAACGTAACGACAAAGGAAAGCGTAACCAAATACGGTTACAACAAAGCATACTTCGACTGGAAGAAGTAATAACTGATCCAAACGGATTTTTCGAACCGCTGCAAACCGCAGCGGTTCTTTTATATGGCGAAAACTGTTATAAGAAACCACAGCATTTGTTACGATTCTTGTTCTGCTACGCGGAACAGATGCAGTAACAGAAGCCTCGATTCTGCCAGTTTGTTACTAATCTTGTTCAGCTATGCGGAACAATTGCAGTAACAAGAGCATCAATGCAGCCTGTTTGTTCGGCAAATGTTCGGCATAACCGAACAGATGTCGTAACAACTCTAGGAAATATGCCCATTTGTTTTGATTCTTGTTCGGCATAGCCTAACATCTGCCGAACAAGAATGGCCATTTATTTCCCAAACTTAAAAGGCTGCCCGCATAGGACAGCCCAGTTAATCTGTTTTGTTTCTTAAGGATTACTCGTCCTTCGGTTTCTTGATCGTATCGAAAACGAACTTGCCTCTCCTGAAATCGATCTTAAGCGTAGCGACATCATTCAAAGCACCTGTAAGGAACATATCAGAGAGCGGATCTTCGATATTAGACCTTATAGCCTTACGCAAAGGTCTTGCACCGTACTTCTCATCGTAGCCGATCTCAGCCAGTCTGTCGCCTGCAGCCTTTGTCATCGTGCCCTTGATGTGCTTATCTTCAAGAGATGCGAAAACATCCTTGATCATGATATTAACGATCTGGCGGATCTCCTCAGGCTTCAATGACTTGAAGATGATTGTCTCGTCAACACGGTTAAGGAACTCCGGACGGAATGTCTCCTTAAGAGCACTCTGAACATGCTGTTCCATAGCCTCATGTGTCTCATTGAAGAAACCGATCGTGGCAGCCTTTGCAGAGCTTCCGGCATTGGATGTCATGATAATTATGCAGTTCTCAAAGTTAACATGTAATCCGTGGCTGTCAGTAAGCACACCGTCATCCAACATCTGTAAGAGCAGATTGAATACATCAGGATGTGCCTTCTCGATCTCATCGAAAAGGATTACAGAATAAGGCTTTCTTCTTACCTGCTCAGTGAGCTGTCCGGCATCATCGAACCCTACGTATCCCGGAGGAGATCCGATGAGCTTGGAAACTGAATGAGGTTCCATATATTCGGACATATCGATCCTGATGAGAGCTTCTTCAGTATCGAACATGACTTCAGCCAGAGCCTTAACGAGCTCTGTCTTACCTACACCTGTAGGACCAACGAAGATAAACGAAGTAGGCTTATGCTTCTTGGTAAATCCTGCTCTTGTACGTCTTACGGCAGAAGCTACCGCATGTACTGCATCTTCCTGGCCGATTACACGTTTATGAAGTCTCTCTTCGAGATTCTTAAGCTTCTCAGTCTCAGTCTCTGAAATGGACTTCAAAGGAATTCCTGTCCACATCTCGACTACTCTCGCGATATCTTCAACCTGAATAGGATCAGGTGAGATATCACTCTCTAATGCATCGAGTTCATTCTGGAGCTTGTCGGCATTAGCCTTAAGCTCAGCTACCTTCTCGTAATCAGCCTCGCGCTCCTCGGGAGAAGAATTCTCCATAGCGTCAACCTGCATCTGGTGCTCACGCTTAGCCTTCTCAAGAGCTTTTCTTGTATTGGCGAGCTTTACGAGCTTAACGTTCTTAAGGTTAGCTGCAGAACCTGCCTCATCGATAAGATCGATAGCCTTATCAGGAAGGTATCTGTCAGTGATATATCTCTTTGATGCCTTTACGGCAAACTCGATTACTTCGTCAGAATATGTGACGTTGTGATGCTTCTCGTAATAATCCTTAATGCCCTTCAATATCTCGATGGACATCTCGACAGAAGGCTCATCGAGCATGACCTTCTGGAAACGTCTCTCGAGTGCTGAATCTTTCTCGATCCTCTTGTATTCTGCTGTTGTAGTAGAACCAAGGATCCTGAGTTCGCCTCTGGCGAGCGCGGGCTTTAAGATATTAGCAGCGTTCGTGGAACCTTCAGCATCGCCTGCGCCGACTATCGTATGGAGCTCATCGATTACGAGAATGATATTCTCAGCCTTGATAGCTTCATTGATAACGCCCTTGATACGGCTCTCGAACTGTCCTCTGAACTGTGTGCCTGCGACCATAGCAGGAAGGTCAAGCTGCCATACCTGCATGTTAAGGAGCTTTTCAGGAACCGTTCCCTCAACGATCTTAACCGCGAGACCCTGGGCAATAGCTGTCTTACCTACACCGGGCGCGCCGATCAGAACAGGATTGTTCTTGGAACGTCTGTTAAGGATCTGGATGCAGCGCTCGATCTCAGTGTCACGGCCTATAATGCGGTCGATCTTACCCTCTGCTGCACGCTCAGTCAGGTTGGTACCGAATTCATTAAGGTACTTAAGACGCGGCTTGCCTCTGGAATTCTTGGTATCCTTGCTGTTCTTGCCGTCTTCTCCTGCCTGGCTTCCGGGTCTTCTGCCGAAGAGAGAATCGAAAATGGAAGGTTTCTTTTCTTCTCCTTCTTCTGCCGGCTTATCTCCGGGCTTTTCTTCAGGATCCGTAATACCTACGGGTGTTGAATCCTCATCGAATTCATAACCGTCTTCATCATCTTCAAAAGGCTCACCGAAACCGTCACCGGATGCCAAAGACTTCAAAAACTCAGTCGGGTCAGCCGAAAAGCCGCTCGAACTCGCGAGTTCTTCTAATCTGTCGCTCATCTCGTCTATATTGTCTGCGTTGATGCCTGTCGCCTTGAACATATCGGTAACACCCGATATGCCTGATTCATAGGCGCATTTCAGACAAAAGCCTTCGTCGATCCTCGCGCCGTTCTCATAGCGGCTGGTAAAGACGATAGCATGTCTCTTTTTACAAATACTACAAAGTGCCATTACTCTTCTCCGTTATCCTCTTCCCTTATCCTGCGTCTTACCTTGGGACCGGTAAGAATGTCGTATTGTTCTTCCTCGAGCCTTGCGGTGTCGATAAAGGCAGATATATCCCTGTATTGATCGTTCTTCTTTGCTCTCTCCAAAAGAGGCTTTAAGAACTGTCCCGTATAAGATTTCTTGCATTTCGCAATCTCTTCGGGCGTGCCCGTGACGACTACTTCGCCGCCTCCGTCACCGCTCTCGGGACCTAAGTCAATTATGTGATCTGCAGTCTTTATGACATCCAGATTGTGCTCGATTACGACCACAGTGTTCTTATTTTCGGTTAGGCGTTCTAAAATGTCAACCAATTTGTGAACGTCCGCAACGTGCAATCCCGTCGTGGGTTCATCTAATACATATATCGTTTTTCCGGTCGATCTTCTCGACAATTCCGAGGCAAGTTTGATTCTTTGTGCCTCACCGCCCGAGAGCGTCGTAGACGGCTGACCGAGCTTGATATAGCCCAGGCCTACGTCCTGCAGAGTCCTTACCTTCTTGTAGATCGTCGGGTGATTCTTGAAAAAATCACAAGCCTCATCAACGCTCATGTCGAGAACGTCAGAGATATTCCTGCCGTTATATCTGACTTCCAGGGTCTCTCTATTATATCTCTTACCCTTACATACGTCGCAAGTGACGTAGATATCAGGAAGGAAGTGCATCTCGATCTTATTAACGCCGTCGCCTGCGCACGCCTCACAGCGTCCGCCCTTGGTATTGAACGAGAATCTGCCGGCCTTATAGCCTCTCTGCTTGGCATCAGGTGTCTCAGCGTAGAGCTTACGGATAAGATCGAAAAGTCCGATGTATGTAGCCGGATTACTTCTCGGAGTCCTGCCTATAGGGCTCTGGTCGATGCAGATGATCTTGTCGAGGTTCGAATATCCCGTAATCCTCTCGCACTTTACACGCTTCTTCCGAGAGCCGTTAAGCTCATGCTCTAAGTAAGGTACAAGCGTCGAATTGATAAGAGATGACTTGCCCGAACCTGATACTCCCGTAATGACCGTAAAAAGGCCTATCGGAATATCGACATCTATATTCTTAAGGTTATTGATACAAGCGCCCTTTATCTTCAGAAGCTTCTTATCGTCTACTTTACGCCTGTTCAATGGAACAGGAATGAACTTCTTGCCGGAAAGGTACTGGCCTGTGACAGAATCCTCTACCTTGATAATGTCATCTATCGTTCCCTGGGCAACGATCTGACCTCCGAACGAACCTGCTCCGGGACCGATATCAACGATATGGTCGGCTGCTCTCATCGTATCCTCGTCATGCTCTACAACAAGGATCGAATTGCCAAGGTCTCTAAGCTTAAACAGTGTCTTAATGAGCTTGTCGTTATCTCTCTGATGTAAACCTATGGAAGGCTCGTCGAGAACGTATAAGACGCCCTGCAGGCCCGCTCCGATCTGTGTGGCAAGCCTGATCCTCTGAGCCTCTCCGCCGGAGAGCGTAGCTGAAGATCTGGACAGCGTCATGTAATCCAGACCTACATCGTACAGGAACTCTAATCTGGCCTTAACTTCTCTTAAGATAGGCGCTGCGATCTCAGCATTCTTGCCCTTCAAAGTAAGATCAGCAAAGAACTGTCTCATATTCTTTACGGACATATCAGTAAGCTCAGATATATTGAGTCCTCCGAGCTTGACGGAAAGGCTGTTCTTGTTAAGTCTCGCGCCGTTACATACAGGGCATACGTCGATGCTCATGTAACGCTCATATGAAGCCTTCATCTCTTCACTGCCGGACTCTCTCCAGCGTCTCATGACGCTTGGAACAACGCCTTCCCAATCGGAATAATAATCTCCGCTCCTGGGATATATCGAGTTTCTCGTATCGACCTTAAGCATCTCGCCGCCGTTACCATAAAGAATGATGTTCTTTACATTCTCAGGGAGCTTATAGTAAGGCATATCCAAAGAAAACTTATACTTCTTTGCGAGCGCTTCGATAAAGCATCTTCCCCAGCTCTTGGGATCGTCGAAATTCCATCCTGCAGTCCTTACAGCGCCTTCATTTATCGAGAGCTTCGGATTAGTGATACAGAGCTCGGGATCAACCGCCGTGAGCGTTCCTATACCTGAACAGTTGGGACATGCGCCCTCAGGGCTGTTAAACGAGAAGCTTCTTGTGTTGATCTCACCAAAAGATATGCCGCAGTCGGGGCATGCCAAATGCTGCGAGAAGAATTCCTCAGCGGATTCATATGTCTTCTCACCGTTCTTATCTACTGTTGCCGTCTGGAGCTCTACCTGCAGCAGGCCGTCAGCGAGCTTCAATGCAGTCTCGCATGAATCGTAAAGTCTCGTTGTGTTAGCTTCCTTAATTACAAGTCTGTCGACGATGACTTCGATCGTGTGCTTGTTATTCTTGTTAAGCTCGATCTCTTCGTCCAGTTCGTATGTGATGTTATCTACTCTCACGCGCGCATAACCGGACTTCCTGAAGCCGTCGAAAAGCTTGCTGAACTCGCCCTTCTTGTTCCTTACGACAGGTGCGTAAACAATAGCTCTGGTGCCTTCGGGATATACCTTAAGCTTATCTATTATCTGATCTATTCCCATGGACTTGATCTTCTTGCCGCAGTTCGGGCAGAAAGGCTGTCCGACTCTCGCGTAAAGAAGTCTGAAGTAATCGTAGATCTCGGTAACAGTACCTACAGTCGATCTCGGGTTGCTGACAGTCGACTTCTGGTCTATTGAGATCGCAGGAGACAAACCCTCAATGCTGTCGAGATCAGGCTTATCGAGCTGGCCTAAGAACATCCTCGCATAAGAAGACAGAGACTCAACATATCTTCTCTGTCCTTCGGCATAAATCGTATCGAATGCCAAAGAAGACTTGCCCGAACCGGAAAGACCGGTCAGAACGACCATCTTCTTGCGCGGGATATCGACATCGATATTCTTAAGGTTGTGCTCTCTGGCACCTCTTATCTTAATGTACTTGTTCTCATCCATATTTTTTCCTTTGTGAACAAAAAGACGGACATCGGTCAAGATGTTCGTCTTCATCACGTTTTGGTGACCCCAAGCGGATTCGAACCGCTGATTGCGCCGTGAGAGGGCGCCGTCTTGACCACTTGACCATGGGGCCTTTTTGTTTGCCCGAGTATATTACCACAGGATTATAACCTACGCAAGTACAACAGGCATGAATATCTGACCTGATATGCGGCCAATATTCAAATATCAGATAATATCTGTCCTCTTATCTGAAGGAATGTAAGGTCTGCGCTTATTAACGCACTTAAATGCAGGCCTCATGATACGTCCGCCGGATACGAGCTCTTCTATTCTGTGAGCGCTCCATCCTGCGATCCTTCCGCAAGCGAACAAAGGCGTATAAAGCTCAGTAGGAATACCGAGCATTGAATATACGAGGCCGGCGTAGAAGTCTACATTTGCGCAAACGAGCTTATCGGACTTCTTAACTTCGTGGAATACTTCAGGCGCGAGCTTTTCGACAAGGAGATAGAGATTATAAAGATCCATATTATCCTTCTCTTTAGCGAGGATCTCGGCGTACTTCCTGATAACCACGGTTCTGGGGTCAGACAATGTATAAACTGCGTGACCGATGCCGTAGATAAGTCCGGACTTGTCGAAAGCCTTCTTGTTGATGATGTCAGCCAGATACTGCTTGATAGCAGCCTCGTCTGTCCAGTCGGATACGTGCTCTCTGAGGTCCTTCATCATGGCATAAGCCTTGTTGGAAGCACCACCGTGCTGAGGTCCCTTCAGCGAGCCTACAGCAGAAGCCATGACCGCATATGTATCAGAACCTGTAGAAGTAACGGCGTGAGTTACGAACGTGGAGTTATTGCCGCCGCCGTGCTCAGCGTGAAGAACGAGCATGAGATCCAGGATCCTTGCTTCGAGCTCAGTGAACTTGCCGTCAGGTCTGATCATGTGAAGGATGTTCTGGGCAGTATTGAATTCTGCTACAGGAGCATGGATATAAAGGTCTCTGTGCTCGATGTAGTGTCTTCTTGCCATATAGCCGTAAGAGATGAGCACAGGGAATCTCGCGATAAGCTCTGTGCACTGTCTTACTACGTTGGCGATATCTGTCGAATCGGGATTATCGTCATATGAATAGAGAGCCAATACGGATCTTGCGAGCTTGTTCATGATATCCGGCGAAGGTGCCTTCATGATCATGTCCTCTGTAAAGCCCTCAGGAAGAGGTCTTACGTCAGATAAGAGCTGATTGAATTCGGCAAGTTCTGCTGCAGTCGGAAGCTCTCCTGTAAGAAGCAGGAATGCTGTTTCCTCATATCCGTATCTGCCCTGCGAAAAGAATCCGTTTACCAGATCCTTGACTTCATAACCCTGATAGAAAAGCTTACCCTCGACGGGAATCCTGTCCGCGTCGTCAACGATATAACTCATTACCTCACCGACTTCAGTAAGGCCTACGAGAACGCCGGTTCCGTCGTTGTTACGGAGTCCGCGCTTAACGTTGTATTTGGTATACAAGTCTGCATTGATATGAGACTTTACTTTTGCTACTTCAGCAAGCTTATTGATCAGCTGTTCGTTCTGGTTCTGTGCCATGTTCCGTAATTCTTTCCGTTTAGTTAATTAAACTCTGCCTATGATAGCAGATATTATAAAACTTTTCTCTTATTTATTTATATTCACGGATATACGAAGAATTAAGTAAACTCAAGGGCTTTCATTGGTTACTCCGTTCAAAAAAGCCCGTCAGATAAGCTTTTGGAGCTCGTAACCTATTACGGATGCTGCTACTGCGGCATTGAGCGACTCGGCTTTTCCCTTCATCGGGATCTTGACAAGCCTTGAACACTTTGAAGATGTCTCATCTGTTAATCCGTCACCCTCATTGCCGATAAAGTATGCACACGGAAGCTTCAGATCACCGCTCCCAAGCTCGGTTCCCTTAAGGTGCGTAGCTATAGTGTCGATATTTTCGTCCGCGAAAAAAACAAAGCACTCATCCATGGTCTTTCTTATCACCGGAATATGCCAGATCGAACCCATCGTAGCTCTTATGACCTTGTCGTTATAAGGATCACATGTAGTGGGGCTCACGATTACTGCAGTAAGACCGAACGCGTCAGCCATTCTGATTATCGTTCCGAGATTGCCCGGATCCTGCGTATTCTCGAGAACGACGTAAATATCTTTGTTGTCGCCTCTTCTCGGGAAATCGGAACTGGTCTCAGGCTCACTGATAATGACTGCAACGCCCTGGGGATTAACAGTCTGGGATATCTTGGTAAACACGTCCCTGGAAAGCACGAGAGGCTCGATATCAGGTGTGAATTCTGCTGCCCAGGAGATCTTGTCTTCCGTAACGATGACTTCTACAGCCTTCTGGCCGCTCGTCAACGCCTCCTCACAAAGCCTCGTGCCCTCGAGATAGATCACGCCTTCTTTCTTGGCTTCTGATCTCTTGGTAAGCTTTGCGATACGCTTAACGTTCGGATTGTCACGGCTAGTGATTACCTGCACTCTGGAGTTCTCCTTTTCGCTACTTCGGAAATCATTATAACAAATATTACCGGGTTGCTGATTCAATACGAGCTTTAAAAATGCGGCTAAAAGCACGGCTACAGCCGCATAAATTACCGTACTTTTGGTCAAAATCAAGGAAAAATACGGCTAAAAGTGCGGCTATAGCCGCATATTTAGCCGTATTTTCTCAACTCCATAACACAATAAAAAAGTTGCGCGAGAATTAATCTCACGCAACTTGGAATTTCAATTTGATTGGCGTTATCAGAGAGCTGCCTTAGCCTTCTCTACGAGAGAAGCAAAACCTGCTGCATCTGTAACTGCGATATCGGAAAGAACCTTACGGTCAAGCTCGATACCAGCCTTCTTGAGGCCATCCATGAATCTGGAATAGCTCATGTCGTTCAAACGGCAAGCTGCGTTGATACGAACGATCCAGAGTCTTCTGAACTCTCTCTTCTTGTTTCTTCTGTCTCTGTAAGCATAGTTGCCGGACTTAAGAACCTGCTGGTTAGCAACCTTGAAAAGCTTGCTCTTATGACCCCAGTAACCCTTTGCTGCCTTTAAAATCTTATGATGA
>JAFYJX010000078.1 GCA_017537905.1 Clostridiales bacterium
CAGCAAGAACGTCCTCGTACTCATCAGAGATATATACATCGATCGCGTTGTCTCTGTCGGGACGGCGGATGTCATCAACAAACTGGAGTCCCAAAACCTGAGGGCTCTGTCTGAGCCACCAGTTATCAGCCTTATTGCCTGCAAGTCTTGTGCAGTGGATCCTGGACTGCTGGCCTGCACCGATACCGATTGCCTGACCGTCCTTAACATAGCAGACAGAGTTGGACTGTGTGTACTTCAATGTAATAAGAGAAATCAAAAGGTCGATCTTCTTATCTTCAGGAATGTCCTTATTGTCGGTAACGATGTTGTCTAAAAGAGCGTGATTGATCTCAAACTCGTTTCTTCCCTGCTCGAAAGTTACGCCGTAAACTTCCTTTGTCTCGATCGGAGCAGGCTTATATGAAGCATCGATCTTGATGACATTGTATGTTCCCTTACGCTTTGTCTTAAGAATCTCGAGAGCTTCAGGTGTGTAATCAGGAGCGATGATGCCGTCGGATACTTCTCTGGCAAGCATTGTAGCCGTGATAGCATCGCAAGTATCTGAAAGAGCCGTGAAGTCGCCGTAAGAAGACATTCTGTCAGCGCCTCTTGCTCTTGCATAAGCGCAGGCAATGGGAGAAAGCTCGCCAAGATCGTCTACGAAGTAGATCTTAGCTTCTGTTTCAGAGAGGGGCTTGCCTACTGCAGCGCCTGCAGGTGAAACGTGCTTGAAAGATGTAGCTGCGGGAAGTCCTGTTGCTTCCTTGAGCTCCTTAACAAGCTGCCAGCCGTTGAAAGCGTCCAAAAGGTTGATATAACCGGGCTTGCCGTTCAGGACTTCGATAGGAAGCTCAGAACCGTCTTTCATGAAGATTCTGGAAGGCTTCTGGTTAGGGTTGCATCCGTACTTGAGTTGCATCTCGTTAGACATTGTCGTTCTCCTTTATTCTCGAAAATTATTAAACGTTCTTATTAACAATTCTGGTCTCAGCTGCGCCTGTCTCGATGTCGATGTAGCGTACGAAAAGAGAAACCTTGTTGTCTTCATTAAGGCTTGTCCATACTTCGTTTGTGAAAGTATCGATATCACCCTTGAGCTCTACCTTCTCAGGCTCGCCTTCGAATGAAGGAAGCGGGCTGCCGTCACCCATGTATGTATGGATGAATCTGCCGATGCCTGCCTTGGGATTTGTGTATGTGAATGTGTGGCGCTCACATGAATCCGGATCGCCGTCATCGCTCTTAAGGATGGACATAGCGAAGTTATATGTGCCGTTCTCAACGTGCATGATTCCGGAGATTCTGGGAGTATAGTTCGGAGCGTCGTCTTCGAACTCTCTGCCTCTTAAGGACTGCTCGAAAGTCATCTGCTTGTCCATGAGTTCATAGATAGTGTCTGTCTGGTCACCGTTTGTAACGATAGTCTTGTTGCCAAGAACTCTTACTGGTGAATAAATGATGAGGTGCGGATCAGTAAGAAGCGAAGGATCAAAAGCCTCTGTCTTGATTCCGTCTTCTGTAGCCGTGAATACTCTGTTTCTAGAGTTAACGCTTCTTCCCATGATGAAGTAAGCAGTAACCGCATACTTACCGTCAGCGGACTTACCGATTACGATTCCTCTTCCGGGATAAGCATTCTCTTTTAAGATCTTGCCCAAGTTCTGTGTGATCATATAGCACCTCCAAAATTTAATAACTGATTCATTTTATATAGCAGATGTTGTTCTTTATCTCGACTCTGCCGTCAGCAATAAGCCTTATTGCCTGAGGCAGGATCTTCCACTCGCAGTTCTCCATTATCCTTCTCTGCAAAGTCTCGGGAGTATCGTCAGGCAGGACGTCTACGGCCTTCTGCAGAAGGATCGGTCCCTCATCGTAATTCTCATTTACGAAATGGACTGTGGCACCTGACACCTTAACGCCCTTTGCAAGAGCAGCCTGATGAGGTCTTATTCCGTACATGCCTGCACCGCAGAACGAAGGAATAAGAGCCGGATGGATATTGATAATGCGGTTGGAATACTTAGCAACGACCTTAGGTCCCATCAAAGAAAGATAGCCGGCAAGAACGATAAGTTCCGCACCGGACTCATCTACTGCCTTAACGACTGCATCGTCCCAGGCTTCAATGGAATCAAAGTCTTTCTTGGAAACTACAACAGACTTAATGCCGTTATTTGCGGCTCTCTCGAGCGCATAGGCACCTTTTGAAGATGACAGTACAAGTACGATCTCGATATCCTTTAAGATACCATCTTTAGTATTATCGATAATTGCCTGAAGGTTAGTTCCGCCTCCCGACACAAATACTGCAATCTTCATCTAGTAGTCTCCTGTAATTCTATGTTTCTGAACAACTGATATTGATTTCGCGAGCGATTCCGCACAAGCGAAGCACGGAGGACCTAGCGAGCGGAACAATATCAGTTGTACTTTACCTTGTGGATGCTCTCTTCATCATCCTCAGGCTTGCCTGCGATGAAGTTGCCGTCGAAGCATGCGGAGCATACGTCGCAATCGATTGTGTTAAGAGATGCTCTCAATGACTCGAGGCTGATATAAGCGAGTGAATCAGCACCGATCATGTCGCGGATCTCTTCAATTGTCTTTGTGCTTGCAGGAAGCTCAGTCTCAGACGAAGCGTTAACGCCATAGCAGCAGCCGAACTTTACCGGCGGAGAAGCGAGTCTTACGTGAACTTCTGAAGCGCCGTTCTCTCTTAAGAATGAGATGATGTGCTTTGTTGTAGTACCTCTTACGAGTGAGTCGTCAACAATAGCGATCCTCTTGCCCTTGATGGCTGTCTTAAGAGCTGCGAACTTCATTCTTACAGCAAGTTCTCTCTGCTGCTGAGTGCTCTTGATGAATGTTCTTCCTACATATCTGTTCTTCAAAAGACCTGCACCGTACTGGATTCCCATGCCTGCTGCGAAGCCTTCTGCTGCTGCATTACCGGAGTCAGGAGCGCCGATTACGAGATCAACATCTGCAGGGCTCTCTTTCGCGAGGGCCATACCTACTCTGTATCTGGAATCGAAGATGGACATCTTATCGATAACAGAGTCAGGTCTTGCGACATAAACATATTCGAAAACGCAGACCTTGGCGTCCTTCTTTTCGGCAGCTTCGTCATAGAGAATGGAGCTCATGCCGTCCTTGGAGATAGTGATGATCTCGCCGGGCAGGAAGTCTCTTACGATCTCGCATCCGATAGCGTCGAGTGCGCAGGATTCTGAAGAGATATAGTACTTGTCGCCGAGCTTTCCGAGGATCAAAGGTCTGATTCCGTAAGGGTCTCTTACGCCGATGAGCTTGTCTTCGGTCATGAAGATCATTGAGTAAACGCCGTGGATCTCCTTCATTGTCTCGAGGATAGCGTGCTCGCAGTCCTCTGTTCTGATCCTGTTTCTCGAGAAGAGCGAAAGGATGATCTCTGAATCTGTATTTGTCTGGAAGATAGCGCCCTGGTCCTTAAGACCGTCTCTGATCTTGGTTGCGTTCATGATGACGGAATCAGAAGTAAGAGCGATGTTGCCTACTCTGGACTTAATGGAGATAGGCTGGATAGCATCTGTACCGTTCTCTCTGGGAGAACCGCCTCTTGTATGTCCGATCGCGCATGTTCCTGCGAGTGCAGATAAAGTTACATCATCGAAAACATCGGTAACAAGACCTGAAGCCTTATGTACCAAAAAAGAACCGTCATCGTTAACTGCGATACCGCAGGATTCCTGTCCTCTGTGCTGTAAGGAGAAAATACCGTAGTAAGTATCTCTCGTTACGTCCTGTTTGCTTCCCTTGATGTCATAACATCCGAAAACTCCGCTCATTGCTTATAGCCGTCCTTTACTCAAATTGTTCTTATAGATAATGATTTCTCAAGTATCTGTTAATTCATTTCAGCGATCTTCTGCTGAAGTCTGGCATCCCTCTCCTCGACCGATGAAGCGAGGCTGGCCTTGTAATCCTTGATCTTCTGCATAAGTTCAGGATCAGATAAAGCGAGCATCTGGCATGCGAGGATAGCAGCATTAGAGCCGCCGTCGATAGCTACTGTTGCTACGGGAATACCTGTAGGCATCTGAACTGTTGCATAAAGAGCATCAACACCTGCAAGAGCGCCGCCCTTGCAAGGAACACCGATTACGGGGAGTGCTGTATTGGCAGCCAGAACGCCGCCCAGATGTGCAGCAAGACCTGCTGCAGCGATAATTACCTTGAAACCTTCTGCTTCTGCGCCTCTGGCAAGAGACATAGCCTTATCAGGTGTTCTGTGAGCTGATGCAACCGTTGCTTTAAAACCGACACCGAACTTATTTAGCATCTTGAAGCAGCCTTCCATTACGGGGAAATCGGAATCGGAACCCATTACTACCAAAACTTTGCAATCAGCCATAATCTGCACCTGCCTTAATTATTCATCGCCCTGCGCCCAGTTTAAGCGCTGCATGACCCTGAAATAATCTTCAGACTCCCATGCGTAGGGCTTGGGACAGAAGTCATTTCCGGGTCTGGTTGATGTTTGAGAATAGGGATAAACCCTCAGTCTATAGTCTACGCATTTTGAACCGTCTCCGTCCATAATAAAATCGCATTGAATTATTACAGAATCGGGGTCTGTTAATGAGTAATTTCCACCAAAACAAAAGTTCGAGAGTGAATAGAAGATGTAATGACCGTTATACTTCTCTATCGGCTGGAGGCGGTGCGGGTGTGTTCCGACAACGATATCGACGCCGTAATCGATGAGTTCGTGGGCTATCTTCTTCTGCCTGGAGGTAGGTTCATAGACGCCCTCGGCACCGAAATGGCAGGATGCGATGATTATCGCTGCACCTTCTTTTTTAAGATCATCTATAAGTCCGTAGACTTTGGAAGCATTAGTATCATTGCCCAAACCGACCATGCCGATCTTGATGCCCTTGCTCGTTGTAAACATCGAAGTGTATTGGTCGTCACTCCAGAGGATCCCCTTGTCATCCAGGTTCTTTCTGGTCTCCTTAAGGCCCTCTTCCCAGAAATCCATCGTATGGTTATTGGCGATATTAACAGCCTCAATGCCAGCCTTGGTAAGCATCTCCAGGTTCTCCGGCTTCATGCGGAAGATATACTGGTTATTCTTGTGGCTCGTTGTGTCAGTAACGGGATTCTCGAGATTTATCAGAGTCATGTCATCAGACTTGAACATCTCGGCGCAGTTTTTGAAGCAATAATCCATATTGCCGTTGATCTTGTCGTCAAAAGCCTTTTTCGAGGCCCTGTAATCCTGTGTCAGAGTGCAGTCACCCGTAAAACTCACGGTAACGGTGCGCTCTCCGGGAGCCAGCGACGGCGTGGGAGTAGCAGTCGGCGTAGGCGTCAAAGACGGCGTTGTCTCAGTGGAAATGGTCTCAAGGACCATTGTGGTGGCAGCTGACTGATCGATATTGGTATTAACGGTATCAAGTACAGATGCTTCAGGATTGCTGTTGCAGGCTGCCATATTAACTGACATAACGGCAATCAGCCCCATAGTCAGAAGCGTCTTCAAAGTCTTGCAATCACGGGCGGTCTTCACTATCAGCGCTGCCTTTCGAAAAAATTAGAAATGCCGACGCTTGAGGTCGGCATTTAGATTATATCAATCTTTTAAAAAATCAATATATGAAATATGTGGAATTAGAAGAGCAAAAATACGGTTCCAAACGGCTTAATGCCGATCCTCCTTGTTCCGCCCAGGATACCGCCCAGAATGTACTGTTCCGAGACAGGGTGAATATCGTTTGTGTCATTTGAATCCCTGCATTCATAGCTCCCGTAATGCTCGGAGACATCAACAAATACGGGCTTGTCTGACCTGTTCATCACGAAGACCACCGCCCTGCTGCCCGTCGCCTCCTTGCCAAAGGCGTCACGGCCTTCTTTTAAGTATCTGACAAAGGCAAATGTGCCGCCCTCAGCCAAAAGGGTCTTATAGTAACCTGTCTTAAGGCATTGGTTCTCAGTCCTGATCCTTGCGATGCGCTTAAAGTAAGCCAGAGCCTCCTGCTGCTTTAAGTCAGTCCTGTTCCATGGATATGTTCTTCTGTTGAAAGGATCTTTATATCCTTCCATAAGGATCTCATCGCCATAGTAGATGCATGAGGCACCGATATAGCATGTCTGGAAAGCAAAAGCCATCTTGGACAGTGCCGATACGACATCGTAATACTGAGCATCCACCTTAAAGCCCCTCTGGATATCACGGTCGTCGGTATCTTCCGGGCGCGATAGCATGGTCATGATCCTCGGAACATCATGTGAGGATACGAGATTCATCATTGAATAATATGCTTCCTTGGGATAACGCTCGCGGAAACCTTCGAATCTGGTGTTTGCTATATCTGCATCGATATAACCCGCGAGGAAATCCAGAAGGATATGCCTGAATGTATAACCCATGACAGAATCGTGGGTGTTTCCGAGCATGAAGTCTCTGTAATTGCCGTAGCTGCATTTATTCGATGCATCTTCCCAGACTTCACCGATAACTGCGCCCGAACCGCCCGTCTTCTCCTTGACGGTCGTCCTCATCTGTCTGATGAAGCTGTCAGGAAGTTCATCTGAAACATCAAGTCTGAAGCCTGAAGCTCCCCTGGATATCCATGTGTCGACAACACCGTCTTTGCCGAAGATGAAGTTCCTGTACGCCAGATCGTCCTCATTGATATTAGGCAGATCGGGAAATCCCCACCAGGAATCGTATCCGACTGAGCCGTCGGCGTTTCTGTAGAAGTTATACCAGGAGCGGAACCTGCTCTCTTCGCCTTCGTTAAATGCTTTGTAGGCTCCTACACCCTCATAACGGTCAAACTTATTAAAATATCTCGAATCGGCTCCTGTGTGGCTGAACACGCCGTCCAGAATGATCTTTATGCCTCTTTCCTCACAGGCGCTCTGAAGGCTCATAAAAGCCGCCGTACCGCCAAGGATAGGATCGACATTAAGGTAATCAGCCGTATCGTATCTGTGCGAAGATCTGGCCTCGAATATCGGATTCAGATAAAGGACGTTGATCCCGAGTTCTTTTAAGTAATCGAGTTTCTCCTCGATGCCCTTAAGGCTTCCGCCATAGAAATCGCAGGCGAGATAACCCGTCTCGGGCTTGCCCTTTGTATCGACATCCTCATTCCAGTCTTCGTGATAGATCCTTTCTGACCTGTCATCAGTGTGGATAAGCTTCTGGTAATCAAAAGCGGAATCCCTGGCAAATCTGTCCGGGAAAATCTGGTACATCATGGCACCTTTTAAGAATTCAGGTGTCTTGAAGTCCTTGTTATACACGGTTATCTGGAAAGCATAAGGATATTTCTCTTCGTCCACGCCAACTCTCGGAGGGTCCTTATAAAGCGTTCCCTCACCGTCTTTGGTGTCCATGCCTGCCCCGTAGTATAACGTGAGCATAGGATTATCTTCTTTTAATCCTTCCGGCAGATCCGTAAGATCGCCCGGGCAGTTGAATCTGAACCAGTAGAACAATATCGAAGGCTCGGAAGGAAGCATGAGGTTTACATGATATCTTCCCAAACCCGATACCGAATACATCGGTTCTTCGTGATAAGTGAAATTATAAAGTCCGTAAGTATAGCAGAACGTTACGTTTGAAGCTTCTTTATAGGTGTCGAAAAAGATGTCGACATAAGAAGCACAAGGCCTTGCGCCAAACGGCTGCCTGTACTCAGGAAGGCGCGATGCATGAATGCACCGCGCCTTGGTAAACACTTTTGAATCAGTCTGTGTCTTATCAGACATCAGTCTTTCTTCTCCTTCTCTTCAGGCTTCTTCTCTTCGGCCTTTACCGGAGCTTTCTTGGCTTCCGTTTTCTTTGCCGGAGCAGCCTTCTTCGCTGCGGGCTTTTTGGCGGGAGCTTTCTTCTCCGTTTCCTTCTTGGCAGGAGCCTTCTTAGCTGCAGGCTTCTTCTCTGCTGCCTTCTTCTCGGCAGGTTTTTCGGCCTTTACCGGAGCTTCCTTTTTCGCTTCCTTGGCAGGAGCGGGTTCAGGCTTGACTTCGATTCTGGGAATGCCTGTGATCAGGGAGTAGAGGCCGGCATATTCGCCTGCACTCTTCTTCCAGGAATAGTCGCCCTTCATGCCGGCTTCGATGATCTTATCCCAAACATCAGGGTGATGACGGTAAATGTCAGCCGCATACTTGGTTACGAATAAGAACTCGTGAGCGTTGATGTTGGCAAATGAGAAGCCGTTGCCTTCGCCTGTATATTCGTTATAAGGAGTAACCGTATCCTTAAGTCCGCCCGTCTCTCTTACGACAGGAACAGTACCATAAGCCATTGAGCAGAGCTGTGACAGGCCGCAGGGTTCGAAGATACTCGGCATGAGGAAAATGTCAGCTGCAGCATAGATAGTATGAGCAAGGCCGCTGTCGAAATCGATGCAGGCACACATCTTGCCCTGGTTGCGGTTGGCGATATCTACGAGAGCTCTCTCATAGTAAGGATCGCCCGTACCGAGGATTACGATCTGCATTCCGTCGTAGAGCATTTCCTCAAGAACATAGAGCAGGAGATCCAATCCCTTCTGGTCAACGAGACGTGAGATCATTGCGCACAAAGGAGCACCGGGGTTAACCTCGAGGTTAAGCTGTTCCTGCAGTGACTTCTTGCAGGCTGCCTTACCTTCCTTGTAGTTCTTGATCGAATACTTCATCGGGATCTTGTCATCCTTTGAAGGATCGTACTCGAGATCGTTCATACCGTTGATGATGCCTGATACCTTGTAAGCATATTTCTGCAGGGTGTAATTGAGACCTTCGCCATAGTAGTCAGTCATGATCTCATAAGCATATGTCGGAGATACCGTAGTAACGGAATTACTGAAAACGATACCGGCCTTCATGAAGTTGATGGCCTTATCCTTGATGCAGAAATCCTCTCTTAAGTAATCGTCAGGGAGATCTAACATCTCTCTTACGACGTCAATGGAATGAACGCCCTGATACTTAAGATTGTGGATCGTATAAACGGTCTGGACATTGGTGTGGTAGCCGTTCTTCTTGAAGTGGCAATCAAGGAGCATAGGCATCATGCCCGTCTGCCAGTCGTTGCAGTGGAGAACATTAGGTTCGAAGTTCATGAAATCGCCCATGAAATCCAGAACCGCTCTCTGATAGAAGCAATAACGCTCGATGTCGAAAACATAATCAACATAGATCTGGTCGAAGTTGAAATAGTATTCGTTGTCGATGAAGTAGAAGACTACGCCGTTTACTTCAAGTGAGAACAGACCCGCATAGAGCGATCTCCATCCCATATGAACCATCTTCCATCCGAGGAACTGGAGTTTGTCGCTGTATTTAACCTTGATCTTCTTGTAGAGCGGAATAATAACACGTGCATCAACGCCCTGCTTATTAAGCTCTACAGGCAGGCTGCCTACAACGTCAGCGAGTCCTCCGACTTTGACGAACGGACTGCACTCGGACGATGCGAACAATACTTTGATGTTTTTTTCCATAATCAGATACCTGCTCCTTTTCCTATTACGATAGGATAGTCGGGATGTCCGACAAGTCTTACGCCGGGTCTTACGAAAGCGTTCTTGTCCAAGATAACGTTCTCGAGATGGCAGTTCTCAGAAATGTGAACGTCCTGCATGATAACGCAGTTCTTGATCGTTGTGTTCTTTGCGATCGTAACACTTCTGAATATGACTGAGCTCTCAACCTTACCATAGATGCGGCAGCCGTCGGATACGATAGAATCGCTCATCTCGGCGTTGTCGAAGTAAAGTGTCGGAGCTTCATCCTTGACTTTAGTATAGATGGGCTTACCGCTCCAGAACAGGTCATTTCGGACCGAATCTGTAAGAAGTGACATTGAAGCGTTGAAGTAGCTCTGTACGCTGTTGATCCTCAGAACAACGCCGGAATATTCAAAGCCGTGAACCTTGAACTCATCGAACATCTTAACGATCGAGTGGATTCCGAAGTGGCTCTGGCCGTGTGCCATCTGGCGTGCGAGGATATCGATCAGGAGGTCTCTTCTAAGGCAGAGGATACCAAGTGAGCACTTGGGAGATGTTGCCTTTGCGGGATTGTAAAGCATGTCTCTTACAAAGCCGTCATCATCGATATCGAGGATATAGGAAGGATTGCCGAACTTAGTGCCGTCACGGTTATACATAACGGAAATATCAGCACCTGATTCCTCGTGGGATTTTATAAAAGAATCAAATGTCGTGTTGAGGATAACGTTAGCGCCTGCAACGATGACATAAGGGGTCCTCGACTGTCTTAAGAAGTCGATAACGCCTGTGAGCTCTTCGTCAGAGCTGATGTTTGTAGCCTCAGAGTTAACGTAAGGCGGCAGGATATGAAGACCGTCATTCTTTCTGTCCAAAGACCATGCGCCGCCTGTTCCGGTGTGGTCCATCAGTGACTTGTACTTGTTGTAAGTAAGAAGTCCGACGTTCTTAACGCCTGAGTTGACCATGTTGGATAACATGAAGTCAATGATTCTGTATCTTCCGCCGAAAGGCATAGCGGAAAGCGCGCGAGGATTGGAGAGCTCGCCCAGAGATATCTTTTTGTTGTCGGCCAGGATCAGGCCCATCGCATTATTAAACATATGTCTTAATCTCCTTTACCTCATGCTCTGAATTTTGACTCGATGATCTTGCAATCTTCGGGCACTTCCAGATCAGAATCGATCATGCTGTTAGCAGGTATTACCGCACCTTCCTTGATCGTCAGGCCGCGCTCGAAAACGCAGATTCCTTCAGAACAGATCTTATGGTTGGTGTAAGGTCCTTCGCCCTCGACGAAGCTTCCTGCCTGAACATTCTTGCCGATCACGGTTCCCTGATCGATAACGCAGCGCTCGATGTGTGCGCCTTCCTTGACGACAACACCCGGCATGAGAACGCAGTCCTTAACGATAGCGCCCTTTTCCACGATTACGGATTCTGAGAGAACTGAATGCTCTACATCACCGAAGATACGGCATCCGTCTGTAAGAGCCGAATTCTTAACCTTTGCGCCTGAACCGATGAAGTGTGAAGGCTTAACAGGGTTTCTGGAGAAGATCTTCCAGGATCTGTCAACGAGGTTGATCTCTTCAGGCTTATCGAGGATATCCATGTTTGTTTCCCAGAGGGATGAGATCGTTCCAACATCCTTCCAGTAACCTGAGAATCTGTAAGCTACGAGCTTCTTGCCCTGTCCGAGCAGATTCGGAACGATGTTCTTGCCGAAGTCGTTATTGGAATTCGGATTAGCTTCGTCTTCGATAAGAGCCTGTCTTAATACGCTCCATGTGAAGATATAAACACCCATTGAAGCGAGGTTGCTCTTCGGATTGGCGGGCTTTTCCTCGAATTCTTCAATGACGTCATCTTCTTTTGTATTGAGGATACCGAATCTGGGAGCTTCTTCCCACGGTACCTCATATACTGCGATCGTAGCGTCAGCGTTCTTTTCGATATGGGCCTTGAGCATTGCCGCATAATCCATCTTGTAGATATGGTCACCCGAGAGAATAACTACATATTCAGGATCGTTATCGTCAATAAAACTCATATTCTGGTAGATAGCGTTAGCTGTACCCTTGTACCAGTCAGAGCCTGCATTGCTCTGGAAAGGCGGAAGGATATACGCACCAGCGTTGTTTCTGTCGAGGTCCCAAGGGTGGCCGTTACCGACATAAGTATTAAGAGCCAGCGGTTGATACTGAGTAAGAACGCCTACGATCTCTATTCCTGAGTTTACACAGTTAGAGAGCGGGAAATCGATTATCCTGTAACGGCTTCCAAAGGGAACGGCCGGCTTTGCTACTGTCTTGGTCAGTACACCAAGTCTGCTTCCCTGTCCTCCTGCGAGTATCATCGCAACGACTTCAGTTCTTGCCATAATGAACTACCTCCGTATATGAGCTTATTTTGTTTTCTTTTTTGTATCAGCCTTCTTGGAAGCTTGTGGCTTTTTGGCTGCGGGCTTCTTTGCAGGCTTTTCTTCTGCTGTCTTTACTGCCTTCTTGGCAACTGTTTTCGTTGTCTTCTTAGCAGCGGGCTTAGCAGCAGTCTTCTTTTCGGCAGGCTTTTTAGCAGGCGCCTTGGCGGTCTTCTTTGCCTTCTTCTTTACAGGATCCTTCACCTTCATGAAGTAGATACCTGCCAAAGGAGGAAGGTTGATCTTGACCTTATAAGGCTTGCCGTTCAAAGGCTCGTCGATTGCTTCAAAGCAGCCGTTCATATCGGTTGCCGTAGGATATCCGGAACCTCCGTGGCACATATCGTCAGTGTTGAAGACGATCTTGTATGTGCCGAGCTCGTAAACAGGCATCTCATAGCCTTCGAGCGGCTGCGGAACCATGTTAAGAGCGACATAGATATCGTTTCTCTTGGGATCCGGACATGATCTCTTGTATACGAAAACATTGTTTTTGGTGTCGTCTGCAGCGATCCATTCAAAACCTGCCCAGGTGTGGTCATCTTCCCAGAGCTGCGGATTCTCGACATAGAACTTATTGAGTTCGCTGTTGAAATTCTGGAGCAGACGGTGTGATTCGTAATCGAGCAGGAACCACTCGAGCTGCTCATAGAAACGCCACTCGATGAACTGGCCGAACTCTGCGCCCATGAAGTTGAGTTTTCCGCCCGGATGGCTGATCTGGTACATCATCATGGTCCTGAGAGAAGCGAACTTTCTCCAGATATCACCGGGCATCTTGTCGATCAGTGAATGCTTGCCGTGAACTACTTCATCGTGAGACAGGCTCAGGATATAGTTCTCTGAGAATGCATACATCATCGAGAAGCAGAACTCGTCATGATGCCATGCTCTGGCATAAGAATCAGTCGAGAAATAATCCAGTGTGTCATGCATCCATCCCATGTTCCACTTATGTGTGAAGCCCAGTCCGCCGTACTCAACGGGATGTGATACCTTCGGCCATGCGGTGGACTCTTCTGCGATGAGCATTGCATGAGGATAGTTCTTGCGGATTGTGGAATTCAGTTTCTTGAAGAAATCGATTGCCTCAAGGTTCTCGTTTCCGCCGAATCTGTTGGGAATATACTGCTGTCTTCCGTAGTCTCTGTAGAGCATTGAAGATACAGCATCGACACGGATACCGTCCAGGTGATATTCATCGATCCAGTAAACCGCGTTGGATACCAGGAACGATACAACTTCGTTCTTGGAATAATCAAAAACATAAGTGCCCCATTCCCTGTGCTCACCGATCCTGGGATCTGCATATTCATAACAGGGCGTGCCGTCAAATCTGACGAGGCCTTCCATGTTCTTCGGGAAGTGCGCAGGAACCCAGTCAAGGATAACGGAGATGCCGTTCTGGTGAAGGACATCTACCATGAACTTGAAATCTGCAGGTGTTCCGAATCTGGAAGTAACCGCATAGTATCCGGTTACCTGGTAGCCCCAGGAGTCATCGAGCGGATGCTCTAAGATAGGCATGAGCTCTACATGTGTGTAGTGCATCTTCTTGCAGTAGTCAGCCAGATCTATAGCAAGCTCTCTGTATGTAAAGAAATTACCGTCCGGATGCCTTCTCCATGAACCAAGATGGATTTCATAGATATTGATCGGCTTAGGTGCCAAAGCATCAGTGCGGTTCTTGCAGAAATCGTCATCGTTCCAGATATAATCATCAGGATCGTAGATGATAGACGCATTGTTAGGTCTCGTCTCGAAATGTCTGGCAAAGGGATCACCCTTCTCATATATCCTGTTATCAGCGCCGATAACTCTGTACTTATAGCGATCCCACTGTTGTGCATCAGGAACCTTCTGTTCCCAAATGCCCGTCTTCCCGAGCATAAACATCTGGCAGTCGTTGGGATCCCAATCGTTGAAATCACCCATAACGCTTACCATGCGTGCATTAGGAGCCCAAACGCGGAATATGAAGCCCTTCCCGTTCTCATCCTCATAGGGGTGAGCGCCGAGGAACTTATAGCTCATAAAGTTCTCGCCCTTGTTGAATAAATAAGCGGCATCCATTGATGTAGCCTTGCCTCCCTGTCATGTATTAATGACGTCTCTCGCAAAAAAGCGCGTCAAAAGTAAAGGGCTCCGGCCCTTAATAACAGATATTATAAACTAAATTAGAGAATTATCCAACCGAAAATACAAAAAATCGTGTCGATTTGCCCTCGGTTTTGTGCAAAATTACATAATATTGGATTGTTCCGGACAGCTCAGGCCCTCGGATCAGCTCTTCCCATCTTATGGAGTTTTTTCTCGCTGTACATCTCGTTGTCTGCTTCTTTCAGGCAATGCTCGAAAACGCTGTGCGCGTCGCTCTCTGAAGTCTCATCAGGGAACTCCACATGGATACCGGAGCTGAAACCCACGGAAAAAGCCTTGTCATCAAGCATCACTTTCTGTGCGATGATCGTTCTGACTTTTTCAATGAACTGCGACGCCTTTTCCTGAGTATAGTTTTTCGCGATCACTATAAACTCGTCACCGCCGGTTCTCGCGCAGACCTCATTGCCGTTAGTAGCTCTCATGAGCCCGTATGCAATAGTCTTAAGGCCATAGTCGCCTTCGTTATGTCCGAAATTGTCGTTAATATATTTCAGGCCGTCCATATCGATAGCTATTAACGCAAGGCCCGAACCGGACTCAATGCACTCCTTATAGTATGAGGAGAAGAATTCCTCCAGTCCCCTGCGGTTATAAAGCTCAGTAAGCATATCCCTCTTATAAAGGAATCCGAGTCTTGCCACAGAAAGCTCAAGGTCTCTCTGGATACGCTTGGTCTCCAGAACGACTCCCAGATTAACGAACCACGACTGTACGGCTTTCTGCTCACGGTAATCTATATCAGGAGATACGATAAGGTATCCCAGATAGTACTGCAGATGGTGGAGCGCAAATACATAATAAGGCTCAGGATCTTCCAGCATATCGAGCGGCATGATGTCTTTCTTCCTGAAAGTCTGTGCCGGCACATCAACGCCGTTCCTGTAACCGGATACTACAGTCATCTCTTCATCTTCCTTGCTGAAGTTCTTACTTACGATCCTCTGTTTATCCCAGCCCGGTGCAAGACAAAGCAGCATATCTTTGAACCCGGTATCAGTCTTCGCATTATCGCTTATTATCTTGAAGCACTCATCGAAAGAGCCGCTGTCAGCTACGGATATCATGAGATTGGTCATGGACTGTGTGATGCCTGTGGCGTTATCCAGTCTCTTGGTATAGACAAGCCTGAAATCTTCAATATTATCGATTGTCTTCGGAATGCAGCGGCATGACTGGTTTAAGATAAGATCGCCGACAATAAGAACATCCTCCGAATACTTCTCGCCTTCTGTCAGGCGCAGCATCGTCTTGATCGCCTCATATCCCATATCGTAGAAAGGCTGTCTTGCCGTAGTAACCGTAGGAAATCCGCTTATGGATTCGGCAACGCCGTCAAATCCCGTAACTATAAGGTCTTCCGGCACTCTTATGCCTCTTTCCTTGCAGGCATTGATAAGGCCGACCGCCGAATAATCGTTGGCGCAGATGACAGCTTCGGGAAGCTTACGGTCGTACTTTTCGTATGTCTTGAGGATATAATCAAGAGCATCATTTCCGCAGTCAAACCACAGGTCGCCGTAATATACCTTCTCTTCTTCAAACGGAATTCCGTGCTTTTCCAAAACGCTCTTAAAAGCGCCCAGACGCTCATAAGTAAAATTCTTATCCTTAGCTCCAGCCAGATGGAATATGTCCCTGCATCCGTGACATTCGACCACGTGTTCTACGACTTTAGCAAAGGTCGCCGTATCATCACAACGGACATTAAAACGCTCCTCATCCCAACCTCCGATATTAATGATCGGCTTATCGTATTCAGACAGGATCTTCTTAAGATGGTCCTTGATTATCTGGCTGAAATAAGTGCTGATCTTAATTACTCCGTCAAAATCCTCAAGATCCGGAATATCGAACGAAACGCAGTCACCCTCATCATATTTGGAGAATTCGCCATAGTTTCTGGCACTGTATGAGTCACCGAAGCTCGCGAAAAAGATAAGCTTAACACCATATTCCCTGGCAGCATCTATCAGGCCCTTCTGCATCATGACGGACATCTGCTCATAAACATGTGATGTAAAGACCGCTATCTTCTTCATATAAGCCCCTCCGCGCAGGCATGCTTATGTTTTTATTATATTCATCCGTCCTTGGCATTGGTTAACGTAATGTAAATTAAGTTTTAGATTTTTTCGATAACGATATCTCTTATGTCGTGTTATCCTATTCGCAGTTAATCAGAAAGAGGCATTTTAAATGAAGTTTTTTGTAGCATCAGATATTCACGGCGATTCATATTGGGCAAAGCGCGTCATCGACGCATTTACCGAGAGCAAAGCTGACAAGCTCGTATTGCTTGGCGACATTCTCTACCATGGACCGAGAAACGACCTTCCTGCTCACTATGAGCCCAAGAAAGTAATCGAGATATTGAATAACTATGCCGATAAGATCATTGCCGTAAGAGGCAACTGCGACACCGAAGTCGACCAGATGGTCTTAAAGTTCCCCATCATGGCCGACTACATTTACCTCGTTGACGAAGGCACTACTTTCTTCGTAACGCACGGACATATCTATAACCCGATGAATCTTCCCGGAATGCTTCCCGAAGGCGCGGTCTTACTTACAGGTCATACGCATGTTGCAGGAGATATCATGTGGGAATACGATGACGGCCGTAAGGTCCGCTATCTTAATCCCGGCTCCCCTTCTATTCCGAAGGAAGATACCAAACCTTCTTACATCATCATTGAGAACGGTGCTGCGACTATCATTCCTTTCGACTGATCGGCATTATTCGAGCGGCATGTAATTCGTCATCTGGTCCTCAAGCACCTTTTCTGTCCATTTACCGGTCTCGGCATTGTAGTACTGGGATGTCTCATCATAAACGTAGTCTGTCCAGTAGCTTTGTTCTACAACTCTTTTCTGGGTGCGCTTGCTGACTACCATATCGACTTCTTTCAGTTCATCTTTGATTCCTTTGAACTGTCTGTAGCCTTTTATGTCCAGATAATAATATGATTCCGGCTCATCGTCACTTACGGGAAACTTGACCGAACGAATCTTTGCCCTGTCCTTATGTATCTCTTCACCGTTTTTCTCATAGACAAACGGCTCAAACTGATAGGTCACATACTTGTGAAACAGATCCCGCTTATAGATAACTCCCTGCAAGATCACGTTATAGTGAGTCTCTGCATATCTTTTGCACATTTTTCCGTCTATGGGAGAAGATGCCTCAAAAACGAGGGTAATTGTATCAAGCGTCTTATAGTATCCTTCAAACTTCAGAAGGTTATCGGACTTGCAGCTTGTAAACTCGCCTTCCATAACTATTCCGCCCAGTTCAGGCCAGCCGAAATCAGGATGATTCTTAGCATAACTCTTGGTTACGTACTTCTCGCAGAACGGCCAGCATCCCGAGATAACAGTAACAACTGCCAGCAGAAAAGCTGTCAACGCCAGGATCTTTCTAAGCTTCATAACATTTCCCCCTCGAATACTTGATACCTTAATAACAGATAAGTGCCTGAAAATGTTGCGGATCAGCCGCTGATACTTTTTTTGTGCTCTAAAACAGCTCATTTAGGTACTGAAAAAGTATTTTCGGCTCAAAATACTTTTTTCGTGCTCTAAAAGTGCTCATTCAGGTACAAAAAAAGTATTCACACAAAAAAAGGCCGTCACACAAAAAAAGGCCGTCATAATGACGGCCCCCTGATCAATCGGTTATCAGCTAAGAATTACTTAGCAAAAGCTGCGCCTCTGTCGAATGCTTCCATGTTGATGGGGATCAGGTTGTGCTTTCTCTCAGGAAGGATCTCATAGAGTGACTTCTCGAAAGAATCTCTTGTGAAGCAACCTGTAGCTGTAGCCATGCAGCCGAGCATTGTGATAGGAGCGAACATCATCTTGCCAAGCTCGGAAGCGATGTCGGACGCTTCCATAGCGATGACCTTGATGTCTGTTCTTACAGGTCTTGTCTTGATGAGTGAAGAGTCGAGGATCATCAAAGCGCCGGGCTTTAACTGCTTCTCGAACTTTTCCATCGAAGGCTGGTTCAAGCAGATAACAACGTCTGCATCGTTAACAACGGGTGATCCGATAGGCTCATCAGAGAATACTACGGAGCAGTTAGCTGTACCGCCACGCATCTCAGGACCGTATGACGGGAACCAGGATACTTCCTTACCTTCATAAAGAGCAGCTTCTGCTGCCATCTTGCCTGCGGAGAGGATACCCTGACCGCCGAAGCCGGCAAAAATTACAGAGAAATCAATCATTTCTTCACCTCCCCAACATTAACGCAGTTGTTTGCTGTTGCAGGGATTGCGCCTGAAACATACTTGCCGTCAGCATCGAATGTGATGTCAGCGCCCTTGTAGCATCCTAACGGATACTGCTTTTCCATGTTCTCCTTAAGCCACTCCATAGCAGCGAGAGGCTCCTTACCCCAGTTTGTAGGGCATGTGGAGAGAACTTCTACGAGAGAGAAACCGAGCTTGTTCTTCTGAACATTGAATGCCTTCTGGATTGCTCTCTTAGCGTTCTGGATATTCTTGAAATCTGTAACGCAAACACGCTCGATGTAAGCTGCGCCTGCGAGGTTGGATAAGAACTCGGAAACGTTGATAGGATAACCCTGATATGAAGGATCACGGCCCCAGGGAGATGTTGTTGTAACCTGGCCTACGAGTGTTGTAGGTGCCATCTGGCCTGAAGTCATTCCGTAAACTGCATTGTTTACGAAGATTACTGTGATGTTCTCGCTTCTTGCAGCTGCGTGAACGATCTCAGCAGTACCGATGGAAGCGAGGTCGCCGTCGCCCTGATATGTGAAGACGAAGCTGTCCTTCAAGTTTCTCTTGATACCTGTAGCAACTGCAGGTGCTCTGCCGTGAGCTGCCTGGACCATGTCGCATGCGATATATTCGTAAGAGTTGTATGTACATCCGACGGATGCAACGCCCACAGCTGTCTCAAGTGCGTCATTTGCAACAAGAGTCTCAGCTACGAGTCTGTGGATGATGCCGTGGCAGCAGCCGGGGCAATAATGGAAAGGCTTATCTGTAAGGCCTTTTGTGGGTTCGAAAACTACAGCCATCAGAAATTACCTCCTTCTGTCATTTTTCCCTCGTGGATCGCAACGATCTTGTCGAGGATTTCCTTCTGCATCGGGAGATTTCCTCCGAGTCTGCCGTGGAAATATACGGGCTTCTGGCCGTTAACGCCGAGCTTGACGTCTTCGATCATCTGACCTGCGTTGAGCTCAACGTCAAGGAAAGCCTTAACACTGGGCATAGCAGCTGCGTCAGCGATTGCCTTGTAAGGGAAAGGCCAGAGAGTGATAGGTCTGATCATGCCGACCTTGATACCGAGCTCACGAGCCTGACGGATAACGTTTCTGGAGATTCTGGAGCATGTAGAGAATGCTGTGATTACGATCTCCGGATCATCATCCATGCAGATTGCTTCATAACGGACTTCGTTAGCTTCAACGATCTTGTACTTCTCCTGGAGCTCCAAGTTCTTCTTTTCGAGAACATCGGGATCGATGTAGATGGATGTTACTGTGTGATGGAAAGGCTCACCCTTTCTGCCGTTTGCAGCCCAGGGCTTTGCGATAGTCTCAACAGGCTCTTCGTCACGGAAAGCGACAGGCTCCATCATCTGGCCCAAAGTACCGTCACCAATGATCATGCAGGTCATTCTGTACTTGTCAGCGAGGTTGAATGCTTCAACAACGAGCTCATAGAGTTCCTGAACGGAAGCAGGTGCGATAACGATGTTTCTGTAATCGCCGTGTCCGCCGCCCTTTGTAGCCTGGAAATAGTCGCCCTGTGCAGGCTGAATGCCGCCCAAACCCGGGCCGGCTCTAACGATATTAACTACAACAGCAGGAAGCTCAGCGCCTGCGATGTAGGAGATACCTTCCTGCTTAAGGGAGATTCCCGGAGAGGAAGATGATGTCATAACTCTGAAGCCTGCTGCAGCTGCACCATAAACCATGTTAATGGCTGCAACTTCAGACTCAGCCTGAACGAAATTACCGCCGACCTGGACCATCTTCTTTGCCATGTAGTGCATGACTTCTGTCTGAGGTGTGATCGGGTAACCGAAATAGTTGCGGCAGCCTGCTCTGATAGCTGCCTCGGCAATGACCTCATTGCCTTTCATTAATACTCTTTTCTGTGCCATAAAAACTCCCTCCCGATCAGAAACGCTCAACAGTGATTACAACGTCCGGGCACTGCGTAGCGCAGAAAGCACATCCGATGCACTCATCGGGATTTACGCAGGTTGCGGGGTGATAACCCTTGGCGTTAAGCCTTGTCTTGTCAAGTTCGAGGATTTTTTTAGGACAAGCTGCAACACAGAGTCCGCAGCCCTTGCACAGATTCTCGTTAAAAGTCAATTTACCTTTTGCCACGATGAACCTCCTAAAAACATCACGCGCTATTTAATACGCTAAAATTATCAGAGTATTATAAACATTATGAAAAGCTGTTGCAACTATCGGGATTTAGCGTTATTTACTAAATCTTTTGGCAATAAGCTTCAAAGATTCTCCCGAAAACCTCGGTATGAACTTAAAAGACTGGAAATAAAGCTTTGTGAAAGGCCTTGTTTCCCTGAAAAACAGCGGAACGACCAGGACTTCATAAATGTAAGTGACCAAAGTCGCGAGAGCCGCGCCGATAATGCCGAACTTCCAGATAAGCAGGATATCGAGCAAAATATCAAGGACCGCAGCGGTCACGGTAAAGATCTTATCAAATCTGTAGAACCCCTCTCCTGTTATCCAGATAGACCTGACATAGCCAGACATGGCGAAAAACGATGCCCAGGACAGGATGATCAAGGGGATCACTGCATCCATATACTCATTTCCGTAAACGAACCTTATGAATACCCAGCCAAGAACAGACATGATCAGCGCGAAAACAAAGGAAACAACGTTTGCTCCGGCCATTACCAGCTTAAATCGGTCAAGGTATTCCCCGCCTGAAGCCTTTCTCTTCTCGAGAACGACCGGTCTTGCAGAATCAATTAGCGCCGACGGGACAAACTGCCAGCAGGTAGCAAGCATTACTGCGGCAGAATATATGCCTACATGGGCTGAATCGGTCATCTTCTCCAAAATGATCTTGTCGGCCTGCATATATATGATTATCGACATGCTGGAGATAATGCAGTTATAGCTGATCTTAAGGAGCGCCTTGGCGTCAGCCATGCTGACCTTCAGTTTTACGTCCGACTTTTTCATGAAGACTGCCGTGATTATTACCGCGGCAACAAGCGTCTGGATGCTTATTGCCAGAGCAAACCACCCGACGGAGACTTTCAGGCAAAGGAAAACTACCCTGATGATGCACGTAACGGTAATGGCAATTACCATTGCTATTGAGACAAATTTCATCTTGAGCTTTATCCTGAACCAGTAAACGAGGACATCACTTGTCTGGAAGATCATTCCAAGACCCTGAAGCACTGCCACTATAAACAGGACCTTGTCTCCGGGATGGAGTGCCGCGATCACGGCCAGGAACAAAGGGAATGAGATAAAAGACGTAATAAGCCTCATTACGAGCGCCGTTCCAAGGTATCCTCCCTCCTTTTCGGGATTTCTTATGATCTCGGAAACGATCAGATTATCAAGGCCGAGCCCGGCCAGAGTCGTGAATATTGAAATGACGGATGCACAGTAATTGATAAGGCCATAGTCAGAAGGTCCCAGATATCGTGCGATCAGCGCAACGATCGTAAGTGATACCAGCATCGAATACAGGTGCTGAATAATCATCCAGACGGAATTTGAGAGGATCTTCTTTTTCGAACCGCCGCTCATCTGTAAACCGGTTCCTTTACTTGATCAGCAGCAGGTTACACTGGTTATCGTTATTCTCAACTGCAACCTGATCTATCTCTGCTATATCCCTGAACTCGTATTTTCCCTTAGAAGACTGCTCATAGCAGAGGAACTTTCCAAAGCATGACTTGATGTCATTTAAGAATCCTTCATAGCTGCCGACGTGCTTATAAAGCTTCGGATTAAACTCGCAGAATACAACTGCATCAGTATTCCTGAAGGTTTCCCTGCCGCCTTTAAACACTTCAGGTTCGTGGCCTTCGACATCTATCCAGAAGAGCACCGGAGAATCTGTGGCGATCTTATTTTTTGAAACAAAGCTATCCAGGGGCATGAGCGGCACCTTGTCACCGACATAAGATGTCTCGTCCTTCCCGAAAACAAGGTTCTCCGAATCTGACCCTGCAATCTTGCAGGTCGCCATGTTGGCAGGATTGATCTCCAGATCGGCTTCGCCTGCAGCATCAGATATCGCGAGCCTAAATGCATTTATGTCCGAAAAGCCGTTTATCGCACAGTTTGCCTTAAGGAGATTGAAATTGTCTGTAACGGGTTCTACGGCAAAGAACTTAGTATCTGCTCCAAGCTTGTTCCTGAAATATATAACTGAGGTTCCTACATTGGCGCCGATATCGATAACAGCTGCCGGGGCCTTGGAAATACTGTCGTAGTAACCCAGAATATAGTCCATGTCTTCACAGGCCCATATCTTCCTGCTCTCTACCATGTAGTCGAGGATCGAATGATCGGTATTCTTAAAAAAGAACGTAAGACCTTCAGCTTCAACGCTGATATAAGGCATAACATCACGGGCAAGACTGATGATCTTCAGATCAGGGAGCTTACTTAAGACTTTCTTTCCGGTTTTATCGATCAATCCCATATATTGCCTCTTAATCGTTCTTCTTTTTACAGTATATCAAAGCACTTACTTTCTGATACAGACAAAGATCTCATTGGTATCGTAATCAGCCGGTCCCGTTACAGGAACGATCTCTTCGGGCAGACCCTCAAGGCCGATCGAACCGACTTCAAAGCCGGCTTCTTCCAATATTTTTCTGCTGTCTTTTCCAAATACGCGCAGATGGTCGTCCTGCCCGAAAAGCCTGATCCTCTCTTCAGCAGAGCCCGTCTTCTCCTCATGCACTTCATCGAACTCATAGTTGACCGGGAAGCTGATTATGAGCCTGCCTCCCTCTTTTAACACCCTGTGGAGCTCAGATAACGCAACCTTGTAGTCATATACGTGCTCAAGAACATGGTTGCAGAAGATGATATCCTCCGAGCTGTCAGGCAGATCTATGGCCGTCAGGTCGAGTTTTAAGTCTGTCCTCTTATCAAAAAGATCAGCCGTCGTAACCCTGATCCCGTGCTTTTTAAACCAGAGCATCATCGAAAGTTCAGGAGCAAAATACAGGATCTTCGAAGACTCGAGAAGTTCAATGTTCTGTTCAGCCCATTCGGCAATGATCCTCTGCCTCGGAGCAGAGCGGCAGCAGTCACAGATAACATCCTGCCTGGACTTCTTAAACATCTCAGGATTATAGTGCTTTAAGTCATCGTAGAATCTCTCATCCTCAAAGTGCTCGAAATGCTTTCCGCAGCAGGGACAATATACCTTCCCCTGCTTTTCCCTGAACAGGAACACGGAAACAAAAGCATAATATCTGTAGTAAAAGCCCGTATATCTAAGCAGGTATGAGAACAAAAAGACAGCTGCAAATCCAAAGGCTAGTGCGATTACTAACGTTATTACGACCGGCAGGAATAACAGGAATTCGAGGCAGGAAAAAGCTGCAGCAAAGAAGACAATAAACAGGAGAGCCTTCACGGCTATATTAAACACTGCATTTCTGTCATACTTTCTCATTTCTCAGATCTTCCCTTAAGCATTGCAAAATATATGTGAGGCATTACCGTAACGCCAATAAGTTTCAGTTTAATCGCTAACGGAGCAGATGACCATATTACGTCACCGGTTATAGCAGAAGCTCTCTTTCTCAGATCCCGGAAAGCCTTCCTGTTTCCGTTATTTACCAGGATGCGCATAAGCCACAAAGAAGTCTCAGCTTCCCTGCCCGCAATCCTCTTACGGATATAGCTGTTACCGGCAAAGTCTTTCTTCTGCTTTTCAAACATGGAAAAGAAATCGTTATATCTCTCATTAAGCCCGGAATTTGTTGTAGAACCGCCATGCCTGACATAATGGTAAAGAGGCGTGCCAAAGCTTAATACCTTCCATGCTTTCATGCAGCACTGATATACGAAGAAACCGTCTTCAAAAATACTTAATCCCGTATCGAACCTGATACCAGCAAAGGCTTCACGCCTGAACAGCTTTGCCCATACGCTGTCTCTGATATCACCGTGAGTTCCTGCAAAATAAGCTCTCAGGATCGCATCAGGATCTTCATATGCCTTATCAACGGCAGACGGATCAGGCTGCTTTTCCGGGCCGTCATCGACGAAGAAAGAACACTGCGTGATATCCGCATTGCTTTCCTCTGCCTTGTCAAAAAGGTTTTTCAGGTAATCCGGCTCCAAATAATCATCTGCATCAACGAAGGCCAGGTATCTGCCTACAGCGATATCCATACCGGCATTTCTTGCAGCGGAAACGCCCTGTTTCTCTATACAGATAACCTTTATCCTGCTGTCTTTGGCGGCATATTCTTCTGCAATCCCGCATGTACTGTCAGAAGAGCCGTCATCAATGATAATAAGTTCCCACGAGCTAATGCTCTGTCCGGTAATACTGTCCAGACAGCGTGCCAGGTATTTTTCCGCATTAAAAGCAGGAACGATAACACTGATCTCAGGTGACATCCAAGGGCCTTTCTGCCTGAACGGCTCTCGGAACTTTTATCCAGTCATCACATCCGCAGTATTTACATGAGGATATGCGCTTTTTTCTGTCAATAAGACTGTAGATCGCATCATGAAGCTTCGCAGGATCATCAAAAGCAGGACTCATTACATCGACGGTCTCGGAAAGATCTTCCGGAACCAGGCCCAGACGGATCGCGTGAGCCTGTCTCGGGCATACATAAAGCTTACCTCTGTAAAGTGACGTGCAGAGCCTTCTCGAATAGCATCCGTCAAATCTGTGCTGAGTCTTGGATTCCTTCTCTTCACGGAGCTTCATACCGCCGAAATCCCACCAGGAATCATCTCCGACGACCTCATAAGCGATACCCTCTTTTCCGCATATCTTGGAAAACTCATCAAGCTTCGCGGAAAGCTCGCCGTAATTACTGAAAACGACCTTAAGCTTAGGCGTATTTTTCATAGCCGAAATGCACTCTTCGGACGGGATCAGGGTTCCGTTCGTGATGATGTCCACCTCGTCAAATCTGTCAGGCTGTTCCTTTAAGTATTCCAGGACTTTGATAAGAGCCTTCTGGCATACGAAAGGCTCTCCGCCAAGAAGCTTTAATTGGGATACCCTCATTGAAGCAAAGATCCTTTTCAGGCCCGAGATTACTTCATCAGCGTCAAGATTTTCGGGATGATGGTAGTACTGCATGAGGTTCGAGCAGCTTTTGCATCTTAAAGTGCAGCACTCTGTAAGGACAACGTCCAAATGGACTATCGTGTCAGGATATTTCCTTCTTCTTGCAGAATTAAATAACCCCGACCTGACGATCAGCGGCCAGAGATGAAGCGTTCTTGCAGCTGATGCTGCAAAATGGAGTAACTTATTCTGCTTGGGCATGGCTTAATTCTACCATTCTGATATCAAAAAGAGCATATACTCAGTCATTAATGCGGTTTACGAGAGACTGGTACCTTTTACGGACTTTCTCATTCCTGGATTCGGAAATCTTCCTTCTTATCGTCGGGAAAGTCATTTTCCAGAGAACGCAGTATTTCATTCTCTCAGGCACGCTGTAATGAGAAGCGATTATGTCTCTCCTGTCCTTGTTTTTCTGCTTTAAGCCTTCCTTTGTCTCAGACAGGCCCCCTCCGATGTAATTGCAGACAACGGTATCCACATGGATATTGTTTGAAGTCTTTGCCATATCCTGTTCGAGATCGTAATCTGCCAGGATCTTATACCTGATATCGTATTTCTTCTGAGATCTTAATATCTCTCCGTTAAAGAATACCGACTGGTGACAAAGTATTGTTCTGTACATGTTAAAGCGGGTAAGAGTCAGGGGCTGCTTTTTAATAACGCCGTCTCTTACGTAATCGCCGTAGATCATGCCGTATTCACCGTCTTTTACGGCATTTTTGACCTCTTCCAATACTGTGTTGGAAGCAAAGGTGTCACCGCAGTTCATGAAAATGAGATATCTGCCCGAAGAGTATGAGATTGCCTGATTCATTGCATCGTAAAGGCTCTTATCGGACTCGGAATAGAGTTTTACGGATCCGTTTTCAGGGACATATTTCAATGTATCGTCCGTCGATTTTCCGTCTTTTACGATGATCTCATAATCGTCGCATGTCTGACTCAGAGCAGACTTGATCGTAAGACCGATAAGACTGCCTGCATTTAAAGACACGACAATAACAGAAAAGAACGGACCATTCATTTCAAAACACCTCTCGGTTAAATGATAGTTTGGAAAGCAGATCCGCGCAACTCCAAAATAAAAAAGGAGTGTCTGTAAAAGACACTCCTTGAAAAAGACGGATTAACTAAGGATTACTTAGCTGCAGCAACGACTGCGTCAGAAATAGCAGCCTCGTCACCGATTACAACAACGTTCGGGTGAAGCTGGAGGATTGATGCAGGAACCCTAGGTGTAACAGGGCCGCAGAAAGCCTTCTCAACGATATCCTTCTTGCCTGCGCCTGTAGCCATAAGGATAACTGTTGTGGACTTCATGATATAGCCGATACCCATTGTATAAGCCTGTGTAGGAACAGCCTCGAGATCTCCGTTGAAGAAGAGTCTTGCGTTGTCCTGGATCGTCTGGTTCTCGAGATCGATGCACTGTGTGTTTACGCAGAAAGCATCAGCAGGCTCATTGAAGCCGATGTGTCCGTCACCGCCGATACCGAGGAGCTGGATATCAAGGTGTCCCAATGATTCGAGGATCTTATCATAGTCTGTGCAAGCCTTAACTGCATCCTGCTCAAGTCCGTCAGGTACATATGTCTTGCTCTTATCGATGTTTACGTGATCGAACAGATTTGTGTTCATGAAATATCTGTAGGACTGGTCGTGGTCACCGCCCAAGCCTCTGTACTCGTCGAGGTTAGCTGATGTGACCTTGGAGAAATCAAGGCTTCCTGCCTTGTACATGTCAACAAGATCCTTGTATGTGCCGATAGGTGTTGAACCTGTAGCAAGACCGATCTTGCAGTCGGGCTTAAGCCTGATCTGTGAAGCGATAAGCTCAGCGCATGCC
>JAFYJX010000079.1 GCA_017537905.1 Clostridiales bacterium
TAAAGGATTCTTCTGTGAACCGGCTTAAGACCGTCTCTGATATCAGGGAGCGCACGGTCGGAGATAACCGACATTGCGTAGTCGATGAAGGACTTCTTCATCTCTCCGTCTAAGTCAACCGGAACTATTGTCGTTTGTTCTGACTTGAATACCTCGTCCATCTCAGCTTCTTGTTGAAGCCTGGCCTGTTTCTTGTCGTCGCTGTCTGCCATTTGTCGCCTCCGCCCGCGAAAACAAGGGCTCCGCGGGTAATTAGAATACTTTGGTTAATAGATATATATCTACAAACTAAAGTATTATACCATAACTATACGCACACGCGCACGTAATATTATAATATATAGCACAAATGTCCTAATATCAGACAATGGGGGTTTTGGAAGGTGTGCCCGCTTTTCTGGGGAATCTGGCGGGTGTGGGACGGATCTTGCGGACTACGATAATGGATCTCTCCATATCAGTTCCGGGGAGCTTAAACGTATCCGTTTTTTCGATCGTGCCGCCTAAAAGGGCTATGGCCTTTCCTGCTTCAGTCTCCTCTTCTTCGGAATGAGCCTTCATGGCAAGGAATACTCCTCCGACTTTGACCAGAGGCAGGCAGTATTCTGCAAGGACAGAAAGCCTTGCTACTGCTCTTGCGGTAACGATGTCATACTTCTCCCTGTATTTCTTGTTCCTGCCTGCGTCTTCGGCCCTGGAATGCACCGTAGTGCAGTCGGAAAGACCTAATGCGGTAATGACCTCATCCAGGAACTTGAGACGCTTATCAAGCGAATCCATGAGCGTTACAGATAACTCCGGGCAGGAGATCTTAACCGGAAGACCCGGAAAACCAGCTCCGGTGCCCACATCGACGAATGTAATCTTGTCTTTTCCGGACTTGGTCTCTTCTTCCCTTATGTAAGGGCAGAGCGTAAGAGAATCGATAAAATGCTTCATGGCAATTCCCTTGTCGTCGTCAACGGCGGTAAGGTTCATTACCTTGTTCTTTTCCTTCAGCATCGAAGCATAGATCTGGAATGCGCGGATCTCTTCTGCGGAAAGCGGCACGCTGATCTCATCCTTGTGAGATTCCAGGATAGGAGCAACATCAACGACTTCTTCGTCATGCTCTGTGACCTTTGTTCCTTCAGAGCTGATCTCGACCTTCTTGGGAAGGCTCTCCTTTAAACGCTTGATATCAGCTTTGGTAAGAGGTTTTCTTTTGGGGAACAAACCGTCAGCCATTGTCATGTCTCCTTCTCTGCTGCTCGAGATATACCAGCAGGACTTCGCAGTCTGCAGGCGATACGCCTGATATTCTGGAAGCTCTGCCCACATTCTCGGGCTTCATCTTTGTAAGCTTCTGCGTAGCTTCTATCCTTAAACCCTTTATAAGCGAATAATCGGTATCTTCAGGGATCCTGATCTTTTCCAGGTTCTTGAATTTTTCTATCTTCTCTTTCTCAAGCGACAGATAGCCTTCGTACTTGATGTTTGTCTCGCATGCGAACTTAATGTTCCTTGCAAGGGGCTTTCTGCCCTTGTCGACAGGCGCTAACAGATCGTATGTTACTCCGGGGCGCTTAATAAGGTCGGCTAAGCTCTCGCCTGATTTAGGCAGTGTCTGGCCGCAGGTATCAAGGAGTGCGCCCAGTTCTTCCGTCGGCGCGACATAAGTCTTCTTAAGTCTCTCGGTCTCAAGATTGATCGAGGAGACCTTCTTTTCGAACTCCTCGAAAACCTCATCGCTTACAAGACCGATCTCATGGCCTATGGGAGTAAGTCTCTCGTCGGCGTTGTCCTGTCTTAAGAACAGTCTGTACTCGGCGCGTGAAGTCATCATGCGGTAAGGCTCGTTGGTGCCCTTGGTTACAAGGTCATCTATGAGAACTCCGATATAGCCCTGCGATCTGTCGATAATGACCGCTTCCTTTCCCAGAAGCTTCATGGCTGCATTGATGCCAGCCACGATACCCTGCGCGGCTGCTTCCTCATAACCTGAAGAGCCGTTGATCTGTCCGGCTGTGAAAAGACCGGGAACGACCTTTGATTCAAGGCTCGCCTTTATTGACAGAGGATCTACAAGATCGTACTCGATGGCATAAGCAGCTCTCTGGATCTTTGCATTTGCAAGACCCGGCAGCGACTTTACCATCTTCTCCTGTATCTCTTCAGGGAGGCTCGTTGAGAATCCCTGGAGGTACATCTCGTTTGTGTGACGGCCCATCGGCTCGACGAAGATCTGATGTCTCGTCTTATCCTTGAACCTCATAAATTTATCTTCGATAGAAGGACAGTATCTGGGACCAATACCTTTGATCTCGCCGCTGTAGAGGGGCGACCTGTCCATATTGTCTGAAATAACCTTACGGGTCTCTTCCGTTGTCCAGATAGACCAGCAGGGGATCTGCTCATCTACAGGTGCGGGAAGCTTTCCTTCCATCTCATTCCTGTAGGAGAAAGGCGGAATGTCATCTTCGCCGTCCTGTCTCGTCATCTGCGAAAAATCAATGGAATTGGAATTAACTCTTACCGGAGTTCCCGTTTTAAATCTAAGGAGCGGAACGCCCAGCGAATTAAGTGATGATGAGAGGCCGACAGATCTCGGAAGTCCGTCCGGACCGCTCTCGGTTATGACTTCGCCTCTGATGATCCTCGCTTCCATATATGTGCCGGAGCAGATTACAACGGCGCGCGCCCTGTAGACTGCTTTACCTTCGGTCATGACGCCTGCCGCATTGCCTTCTTCATCGGTAAGGAGTTCTGTTATATGCGCCTGCTTTAATGTGAGATTTTTAAGATTCTCCAGGTAATGGCGCATCTCCATGGAATACATCTGTCTGTCTTCCTGCGCTCTCGGAGAATAAACAGCCGGGCCCTTGGAACGGTTGAGCATGCGCATCTGGACAGCGCACTTATCAGCCATTATTCCCATTATGCCGCCTAAGGCATCTATCTCTCTTACGAGCTGGCCCTTGGAAGTGCCGCCGATACTGGGGTTGCAGGGAAGGTTTGCAAGGCTGTCTAATGAAAGCGTGAAAAGGATGGTATCGAGACCTAGTTTTGCTGCCGCATGCGCTGCTTCACATCCGGCATGGCCTGCTCCTACTACGGCAACATCAAATGTCCCCGCTTCAAAGCTCTTATCTAACTCTAAAGCTTCACGGACAGTCATTTATTTACCTATGCAGAATCTGGAGAAAATAGTATCAGCCAATGTAGCGGAAACGGTCTTGCCCGTAACCTCACCGATCTCGTCCAAGCACGCCCTTAATGCTGAAGCGCATACTTCAGTGCCGAGATTGTTATCCAATGCATCCAAAGCAAGCGTAAGCTTCTTGGTTGCTTTTAAGAATTTTGTGTAATGTCTGCTGTTTGTGATAAGAAGGCCTTCGGAAGCGCCGCCGCCAAGCTCGTTATAGTAGTCGATGATGACATCTTCGAGCTTGTCGATATTGAGGTCTTCTTCAGCGCTTATCGAAATGAAGTTCTTTATGCCGAGAGATGTGAGCTTTGCTTCGATCTCTTCCCTGTCGGGATTGTCACCGGCATCGCTTTTCGAGAATACTCCGGTAACGGATTCGCAGTCCTCACAGATCTCCCTTACTCCGGCATAAGCTTCTTCAACTGTCATGTCAGGCGGGATCATGTAGAAGACCATATCGGCGCCGCGGCCTGCTTCAAAGGCCTTGCCGATACCGATATTCTCGATGATGTCTTCCGTCTCTCTGATACCTGCAGTATCGATCAATGTAACGGGGATGCCGTTGATGTTTATCTGGACTTCTATGGTATCTCTTGTGGTTCCGGCGACCTCTGTAACGATCGCTCTGTCAAAACCTGTGAGAGTATTAAGGAGCGTGCTCTTGCCGCTGTTGGGAAGCCCTAAGAGCGCTACTCTCAAACGTTCTGACAGGATCCTTCCTTTGCCGTAGCCCTTGCAGAGTGTTGTAAGCCTGTCGTGGCAGTCGCTTAAGTTGTCCTTGACCTCTTCGAGCTTTGCATCCTCTTCTTCGGGATCTTCCGTATCGAATTCCGTAAACGTCTCAAGCATTGCAGCCTGGTCGTATAAGTTCTTCTCGATGTAATTGATCTCTTCTGCAAGCTTGCCGGACATAAGGCTTCCTGCAGCTTCGAGCTGTCTTTCGGTCTCCGAATTGATAACGTCCATTACAGCTTCAGCGGAAGCCAGGCTCATCTTGCCGTTTATGAATGCTCTTCTCGAAAACTCACCGGGATAAGCCATTCTTATTCCGGACATTCCAAGGCATTTTAATATCTCCTGCTTTACTGCGCCGGAACCGTGAGATGATATCTCCACCATCTCTTCGCCTGTATAGGAATGGGGCGCTTCGAAATGCGTGAAAATGACCTCGTCAACCTTTTCGCCGGTTGACGGATCCTTCACATATCCGAAAGCGCATGTATAACCGGGGATCTCTGATAACTTGGAATAATCGCCGCTTGATCTTAAGATGACCGAGCATTTATCGGCAAGTTTTCCACAGCCGTTACCCGAAACACGGATAACCGCTATGCCTGATATTCCGGCCGGCGTCGAGCAGGCGCAGATAGGTTCGTCATCATACGAATACATCGTAAAAAGCCCGCCAAATCCTAATATGAGATCTTAACTGAATTACTTCTTTTCTTCAGGAGTTACTACTACGCATCTGTTAGGCTCAACACCCTCAGAATGTGTTGTAACACCCTTTACTTCCTGGAGGTAAGAATGAACGATCCTTCTCTCAGCAGGACTCATAGCTTCCATAACAACCTTGCGGCCTGAACGTCTTACTCTGGATACTGCCTTGTCAGCGAGGCCCTTGATGACCTGCTCTCTGTGCTTTCTGTATCCGCCGACGTCAAGATATACGTGAACTCTCTGCTCGCTGTGCTTGTTAGCGATGAGGTTTGTCATGTAGGAGATAGCTTCGAGTGTCTCACCGTGACGTCCGATTGCAGCACCGCAGTCAGAACCTGTAACAGAAATAAAGATCGTATCGTCTTCTCTGTAAGAATCCATGTTGCCGTGAATGCCGATGCCTGAGAGAACCTCAGCTACGAAGTTAGCAGCTGCATCTTCAGCTTCGCTTACTGCGTCGCCTTCGAAGCTCTCATCATCACCATAGTATGTATCGTCGGAATCGTCGGAAGCAGCTGTTTCTTCGCCTGCTTCTTCAGAATTAAATGTAACCTTAACCTCAGCGTCCTTTCTTCCTAAACCGAGAAAGCCGCCCTCTGTTCCTTCTTCAACAACTTCGATAGTTGCCTGTTCCTTTGTACAACCAAGCTCAGAAAGAGCTGCCTCGATTGCTTCATCAACTGTCTTACCTGTTTTGATTACTGTCTTTTCCATATGTACAAGGCCTCCTTCTTAAGCCAATTAATTCTTGTTCTTCTTGCCGTTCTTCTTCGATGTCTTTACATCTACTGCGGCATCAACACCTGCGAGCTGAGCTTTTCCGGACTTCTTGAAAACTGCGTCCTTCTTTGCTTCGATCTCAGCCTTCTTTACCTCATAAGGCTTGGTGAACATGTAGTAAACAATGATGTTTGTTACGATACTCATAAGTCCTGAGATGATCCAGTAAATACCCATTGCAGCAGGCATCCAGAATGTCGTAACGAGCATGAAGAAAGGAAGTGTCCAGTTCATCATCTTCATCATCTGCTGGGTATAATCCTCAGCGCCGCCCTTGTTTGCCTGGCCTTCCATAGCCTTGTTAACCTTAGCGCGCTTCTTTGCTTCTTCTTCCTGCTTCCAGCCGGGCTTAAGGATCTTGCTCATCTGCATAACAACGATGTTAATAACTAAAGCAAGAACAGGAATGAGAAGCAACGGGAGATAAGTCTTGGGATCGCGGGCGATTACTGCAGGGTTCCATGCGGGAGTAACCGTAAGGTCAAGTCCGAGGAAGTGAAGGTCGACCATCTGGTCGAGCTTGATAAAGCCCTGCTTGATGCACTCGTTAAGGAACTGTGCATTCTCATTGAGCGCCTTGATAAGACCGATGTGGATCTCTACTGAAACGCCCTTATCTATAACACCGCCTTCGCCCATTCTCTGGCCGAGAGCGATCATTGAAGCGATATTCTCTTTGCTGACCTGTGAAAGGTATGTCAAAGGTCCGCTGACAATACGGTAGATAGGCCAGATAAAGAAGATCTGCAGGAAAGGCAAAAGGCATCCTGAAAGGCCCCCTGCGCCGTTTTCCTTCTGCATTTTCATGAAAGCTTCCTGATAAGCTTCCTTATCGTCACCGTAAATACGCTGAAGTTCTGCCTGTTTGCCGCTTAATGCCTGCATCTTGAGCATGGACTTCTGCGATCTGATATTTAAAGGGATAAGAGCTCCTCTGATAATTATGGTAAGGAAGATAATTGCCAAACCGTAATTACCGAAGAACTGGAACAATACTCTCTCAAGCCAGCCGAAAAGCATATACAGCGGGTTTAAAATCATATCCCAGAATGATAACTGAACTAAAATACTGCCCATTATTGGTCTCCGGTCTAAATAAAGAAATAAATTACTAAGAAATTACCTGACGGGATCGTATCCGCCCTTGGAAAAAGGATTGCATCGCATAATTCGCCATATTCCCATAAGTCCGCCCTTCAAGACGCCGTACTTGGTAACCGCATCGATCATGTACTGCGAACAAGTCGGCTGATACTTGCAGTGGGGGCCAATAGCGGGAGAAATATATTTCTGATACCAACGGACCATTCCTATTACAGCTTTACGGATCATCAGAAACTACCTTCCAGAAGATCAAGCCTCATAAGACACTTCCCCATATCTGTGCTTAATTCGTGAAAATCGGGAATCCCGCCCTTTGCCTTCAGCGTAAATACGTAATCGTATCCTTGAGGAAGCTTATCTTCTATCTGTCTGTAAGCTTCTCTCATAAGACGTCTTGCACGGTTTCTTCCGACTGCGCCAAGTTCTTTCTTGTTTGCGCAAAAGCCGGTCCGTCTTACGTCAGGATCTACTTTGTAACCGCTTTGTGTGGTTCCCTCTCGTCTTTTAAGCACGTGAACCGACAGGTATCTGCCGGTCGCGAATTTCCCGTACCGGTATACCCTGTTAAATTCAAAATTGAATCTGAGCGCTACCGATTTCAAAGCGAGACTGCGAAGCAGGTCTTAAATCAGACCGCGATTCTCTTTCTGCCCTTAGCTCTTCTTGCAGCAAGAACCTTACGACCGTTTGCAGTCTCCATTCTTGCTCTAAAGCCGTGAACCTTTGCTCTCTGTCTTTTCTTAGGCTGAAAAGTCATCTTTGCCATAATATAAATTCCTCCAGATCATTGTATTCTTTCAGTTGCACACCCGCGTTTCTGGCGGCAGCGCATAGTAAGACATAATATAACCTGATGATTATATTAGGGCGTGCGGTCAATGTCAAGCAGAGAAAGCCTTGTATATCAGGTATGCTGCCGTTATCAGCACTTTCCGTAAAGATACTCGACGAACTTTCTGTAGTTAGCGTCGGCACCAGAAGAGATAGAATACGTGAAAGCAATGTAATAGTCGTATTTCTCGTCGAGTCCGAGTTTCTTCTCAATATCGTCGGTAAGTTTTAAGGCGAGCGGAACCGGTTTGTCCAGATCTGTTTTGTTGCCGCCTCCGAAAAGATCGTTCAGGGATATGCCCTGTGAACGCTTTGCCTTCTCTTCTTCCGTGGCAACATAGTAATAGAAATCGTCTTCTGAGAAGTTATCCATATTAAGGAGCTGGCTCAGATCCTGGAAATTATCCGGTGTCGAATAATTGTAGACTGCGTCCTCACGCATGATGAGATAATCGTATGTGCCGGTTACGAGCGTAGCTCTGAAAGCAACTTCAAGATATTTGTCCTCATATTCGATGTCGCTCTTAAAGTTAAGATCTTCAGAGTCAATGAGTGAAGCCCATCTGGCCTTGCCGTAACCGCCCCATGACAGGAATCCGTCAGTCGCATATTTACGGCCGTCTTCGGAAGGATAACCGTTGATAACGCCTCCGCCTAAGACTCTCATCTTGGACTTATAGACATCGTGTCCGTACCAGCAGATACCGCCGATAACCAGGATTACGAGGATTATGGGAGGTACATAATACTGCATGAAATATATAGCCTTCTGCTTGGCTGTAAGGCCCTTGAGTTTTTCTTTCTCAGTCTTGAAAAAATTGGCCAGCTTATTTCCGGACTTATCTGCAGGCTTTGCCTCAGATCCTTCCATATCCTTTTCGAGCTTGCTGATCTCCTTCTTGGAACCTGCCAGAGAGATATTGCCGACAGCATCTGTCTCGGGATCGTATTCTACGGATTCCTCCAATGCCTTAAGCTTTTCTGCCTGTGCCTTTTCGAGCTTGTCGAACTGCTTGATGAATATGATCGAAAGGAAATAAGTAATCGTCGTTGATGTAAAGACATATACCAGCGGGAACCACTGCATGTACCAAAGGCATGCGACTGCTGATACGATGATAAGAAGGACGATCAGTACGAGCGGTATGAATTTGATGATGACGAAGATCAGTGCCGCCTTGAACAGCTCAGATGTCTTCATGTCGTATCTCGCGATCGTCGGGAAGATAGCCATTGTCATCAGAAGCACGGCAACGCTGAATGCGATAACGCCGAACTTGTAGATGAACTCCGTATTAGACCACCCGTTATAAGTGATCCAGCGCCAGTCAAAGATAATAAGGAAGATTGCAACGAGCATTACGATCCATACGCCGGTCGCCTGCTTGAAATTGCGTTTGAAAGCCTTGAAGAAAGGAATGACGACACCCGTGCCCTCTCCTCTTATTACCTTCATCGCAACATAGTATTTAGCCGTGTAAGCGGCTCCGAATGTAATTACCGGGATGCTGCAGATAATAAAGAGGATATTGACGATCACAAGATTCGTGACCGTTCTTAAGAAATCCATTACCGGACTGTCGGGCTTTAAAAAGTTCATCTGATTATCACTACCTGTTTTCTTTAACTGTTTCCGAAACAGCGCACTTATTGTACAACATATTCCGGATTATATCTTTTACTTTTAAAAAGCGGGCTGCCTCATAACAGAAGCAGCCCGGATTGGTAAACAATGTTTGTTAAGAGATTATTCCTTAACGCCGCCGATCGTAAGACCTGTAACGAAGTATCTCTGCAGGAACGGATAGAGGGCAAGGATAGGTGCCATTGTCGCAATAGTAGCGGCTGCTCTTACCGTAACAGGAACGATCGTAGCTACGGATGATGCTGTAGCTGAAGTACCTGCCTGCTTACCACCTGTGTTTGCCGATACGGAGTCAAGCAACTTACGGAGCTCGTACTGCAATGTTGTGTACTGAGGGTCGAATCTGTTGTACAGCATTGCGTCGAACCATGAGTTCCAGTGATATACAGCCTGGAAAAGTGCGATAGTTGCATAAACCGGCATACAGAGAGGTGTGATGATCTTAATAAAGACGGTCATATATCCTGCACCTTCGAGCTGAGCAGCTTCTTCCAAGGAATCCGGAATACCAGCCATATAAGTTCTCATAACCATTACGTTAAAAGCACTTACCATACCCGGGATGATATAAACCCAGAAACTTGAAGTAAGGTGGAGATATCTGAAAAGGATCAAGCCGGGGATCAGTCCTGCGTTTGCATACATTGTGATGATCCAGAACAGTGAAAGACCCGATTTGAACAAGAACTTCTTACGGCTCAGGATGAAAGAAAGCAATGCGTTGGCAGCCAATGATGTAAAGGTACCAAGCAATGTTCTTGCAATCGTGACCCATAAGCCCTGACGGATACCCGGTCTGTTGAAGATGATCTCTTCATAGTTCTTTGTGGAGAAGACACGGGGCAGCAGGTGGATTCCGCCTCTTACGGCATCGTTACCTTCGTTAAATGAGATCGCGAGTGTATTAAGTACCGGATAAAGGGTTACAACCGCGAACAGTAAAAGGAATGTTGTATTGAAGACATAGAAGATAACATCTTCAGTAGCCATTCTCTTTTTGCGATGAATTCTAATGGATTCAACTTCATTTGAAATGTCTGACATGATTATTTCCCCCTTTCCTTTAGAATAGACGCTCGTCGCCCCTCTTTTTGGCGATGGCATTGGATACGACAATGAACGTCATAGCTACGACAGTCTTAAAGATACCGGCTGCAGTACCTAATGAATAGTCCATGTTTCTTCCGTCAAGTGCCCAGTCGAGGATGTAGATGTCGATAGTTCTTGAAACGTCACGTACAAGGTCATTACCGAGCAAGTACTGGATCTCGAATCCGGCATTGAGGACATTACCCAGGTTCATCAAAAGAAGGATCATTATTGTAGGACGGATTCCCGGAAGAGTAACATACTTGATCTTCTGGAAACGTCCGGCACCGTCGATCGATGCCGACTCGTAAAGACAAGGGTCGATCGAGGTGATAGCTGCAAGATAAATAATTGCATTCCAGCCTGTCTCTTTCCAAAGATGGCTGAATGTAACGATAGGCCAGAACCAGCCTTCGATCTGTAGGAACGGATAGGGCTTATCAACGATATGAAGACCCGTAAGGATCTCATTGATAACTCCCGTAGAAGTAAGAGCATCGTGAACGATAGCAACTACGATGATCCATGAAAGGAAGTGAGGCATATAAGAGATCGTCTGAATGGTCTTCTTAAAATACTTATTCCTAACTTCGTTAAGGAGAATAGCAAATCCGATTGCAAAGACTGTGCTGAAAACGAGGTTGAGCACACCCATTGCAAAGGTATTTCTTATTACCATGATGAAGGTTTTATCGCTGAAAAGGAATTTAAATTTATCAAGGCCAACAAACTTAGAACCTGTAAGGCCATCGGCATATACGAAGTTCTGGAAGGCCATGATCCAGCCTACGAGAGGCAGATAATAGAAAATAATGCCATAGATTACATATGCGACACTAATGGCAACAAGTACCCACTGTCTCTTGAATTCTTTCTGGAATTCAGCAACAGTCAGTCTTGGTTTTTTAACATCGGCTTCTTTGACCGCTGATGTTGTGGCTGTGTTTTCCATGCTAAGCAACTCCCATTAAGAATGGTGGCAACCACAGCAGTTTTGTCCATGGTTGCCACCACAATCGTCTAATTAATCAACTCGGATTAAATGTTGTGATTAAGCCGGTTTCCAGCCGTGAGACTGAGCTGTAGCAAGTCTTGCATCAACTTCAGCCTGAGCTTCCTTAAGGAAGTCCTGAGGGTTGCACTCAGCATAAGCTGCCTGGTAAGCTGCCCAATCTGTTTCGAAATCCTTAGAGATAACGATAGCAGGGAGCCACTTATGCTTAACTTCGCCCATCTTCTTCCAAGCTGTACCACCTGCTGTGTCTGTGCTTACGCCATTAGACCATGACCAGAGAGGATACCAAGGAAGTGTTGTTTCTGTAACTACGTACTTAGAACCTACCATGTCAGCATAGTTGCCTGCACCGTAAGCTTCGAAGCACTTCTTAAGAGGAGCTGCGAGACCAGCGAGGAACTCTGCAGGCTGCTCAGCAGGCTGCATGTAGTTCTTACCGTCCTTGGAAATACCATTCCACTGAGGCATGTAAGAATATTCGCAAGAATGCTTAGCCTTGTAGCTGTCGCTCTTCCAGTTCTCTCTCATCTCTTCTGTTCTGTAGTAGCAGCCCTTATCGTCAACCTTGTAGTCAACATCCTTAACGCCCCAGAAACGGAGGTCATGGATTTCCTGGTCGAGGAGCTGGCTTAAGAACTTGAATGCGAGATCAGGATCCTTGCATGCTGTTGTTACAGCGCAGCCGGAAGCGTTGTTGAGCTCGTCACCGTAGGAGTGCCACTGCTGCTCCATACCAGCCTTAGCTGTGAGTCCGAGAGGTACATAGTCACATCCGAGCTCGTCGAGACGGAATGTAGAACCATCGGAAGCCTTAAGAGGTGAAGAGAAAGGTCCCATGATGCTGTAAGCGAAGTCCCAATACTGATCGCAGAGACCGAGAACAGCACCTGTAGAAAGCTTGGAGATATACTCGTCGTATGTCTGTACAGCAAAGTCAGGATCGATGTTGCCCTTTGTGTACTCTTCGTTGAGCTTCTTGAAGTACATCTTAGCTGTATCTGTTGTGTTGTAGTCAACTACCTTAGGCTTATCTGTGCCTTCGTCAATGTTAACGATAACGCAGCCATCGTTCGGATAACCATCGAGGAACATAGGAGCGTTCTCAAGGCAGTAATACTTCCAGTCTTCGCAGAGACATGTATAAGGGATAACCTTTGTTCCGTTAGGAAGTGTAGGATTCTCTTTTGCATACTTCTCGAGGATCTCGAAATACTGGTCAAGAGTCTCGATCTTAGGATAGCCATAAGCTTCGAGTACACGAGCCTGGATCCAGAAAGCCTCACCGTTGTGGCCTGTTGTTGTATCGTCCTTGTAGTGGTTGCCGAATACGTTAGCCCAGTAGATCTTTCCGTCGTCCTGTCTGAACTTATCCCACTCTTCATCAGTATACATTTCCTTGAGGTTAGGATACTTCTCAAGATAAGGATCCCAAGCTACGAGTAAGTGGTTCTGATAGAGCTGGATGCAGCCGTCGCCGCCATCGATGAAGTCAGGTAACTTACCTGAAGCGATGATGGAGCCGATAGCCTCACCTGCGTTCTGACCTGTAAGCCAGGATTCCTTAACACGGACGCCTGTCTTCTGCGCGATGATTTCCTTGATCTCGTTGCCCTCGTCCTTTTCCTTACCAGCCATTGCTGCGAACATTGTCATGTCAACGATTCCGCTGCCAGACTTGCCCTTAGCGCATGCTGTGAAAGAGGAAACTACGAGCATAGATGCCAAGACCAATGAAACGATTTTCTTTGTCTTCATTAGTAGACCTCCCGAATTAGATTCTCGCAAGATAATGCGAGTATTTAGCAATTTCAATTATATGGTTGCCCCATTTTTGCCACAACCCGAGAAACTCTTAACAAACAACCGATAAACTCTACAAAAATGCAATGATTTCGACATGAATCACCAATTGGTCCGCTCGGTTTTAGTGCATATTGCACAAAAATAACGACCTGCGTTAAGCAGACCGCTCAAGTTAGTCACCCCTGTTGGTTTTCCGGTACTTGGATGGCGTACATCCCATGATCTCAATGAATTTGCGGATAAAATAGTCGCTGTCCTTGTATCCTACGTCTTCTGCGATACGGTTTATCTTCTTATCCGTATTGATTATCTGACGCGCAGCTTCCTTGATCCTGTAATTTGTCAGGTAGTTTTTGAAAGACTCCCCGTATTTTTTCCTGAAGACCTGTCCTAAGTAGGAACTGTTGATGTGATATTTGTCGCCCAGATATTTAAGACTTATGTCGCCTGCATAGTTTTCCCTGATCTCGGCTTCTATTACTGCGAGTATTCCGTGGGAGATGCTCTTTCGGAGTTCGGAAAGATATGAGGCATATTCAAGTGCGAACGTTTTCAGGTGCTGGTAAGAGCCTCTGGCAAACGCATCACCCGAAGCCTGTTCCGAAATATACTGGATGATCTCTTCCTGGTTGACCGTATCGTCCAGTTCGCTTGCCAGATGGATCAGCTGGAACAGAAGATAGTTGATATTAAGGTCGAATGCCACGTTGTTGCTGTCCTTGCCTCTGAGCTCTTTGTGGAGCTTTTCGATGCCGGACTCGATCGCAGAAGGATCGTTCTTGGCGATAGAGCCGATTATCTCGTCGATCGTATTCTTGCAGAGGACGATACCGCTGTAATTGGTATCAGTCTCTTCGTAGAAATAGAGTTTCTTGGTGTTATGGAATCCGGCGATACTCTTAAGTCTCTTGCAGGATTCGTAGGATTCGGAGAGCGAAGCGATATCAGGTACGATCTTTCCGCAATACATTCTTACGGGCTTAATGAACAGAACTTCTATCTTTCTTATAAGCTGGTTTAAGAATTCGTTCTCGGACATGTCGCGCATCGCAGCCATGTTCTCGCAATATATAAAGCCTACATCGTAGATATCTTCATCGTAAGGTACTTCCAGTGTGAAGTGGTTCACATATTCTTTCAGGGTCTCCCTGCACGCATTGAGGAGCTGCTTTTGTATGGCGCCCATATCGTAATCGTCTGATACGGCAGTATCGGCTTCCGCGTCTCTTTGGACGAAACCGATATAGATAAATCTCAATCCGCCGGAGAGCTGGAGATGCTTATTGGCGTATTCGATCTCCTCTTCTGCATATTTGCCTCTGATGATGTGCCTTATAACTCTCGAAAGATATGCGTCCTCCATCTTCTCTCTGTCTTTTCTCAATATGATGGATTCGCGGTTCAGGTTGGAAACTTTACGCAATACGGCGATAAGTTCCTCTTCTTCTACCGGCTTAAGGATATAGTCCAGGCACCCGTTCCTTATTGCCCTTTGTGTATAAGCAAAATCGTCATAGCCTGTAAGAAGTACGAACTCGGCATCGGAGATCTTCTCGTTCTTGACTGTCTCTAAAAGTTCCAGACCTGTCATTTCAGGCATACGGATATCGGAGATTATGAGATCCACCTGATTCTCTTTCAGATATTTCAATGCTTCTTTTCCGTTGGAACAGGTGGCCGCGATCTCGAATCCGCCGCTCTCCCAGTCGATCAGGACCTGAAGACCCTGGAGGATATAAGGTTCGTCATCTACAAGCATTACTTTAAGCATAGTTCTCTCCTACTCCGCTATAGTGATCATATCCGCAGGTATCGTAATGATGACACTCATGCCGATACCCTTTTCGCTCTCTATCGTAAACTTCGCCTGGTCCTTGAACATCATCTTGATCCTGAGGCAGGCATTGAGGATTCCTACGTGCTTTGCCTTCTTAACGGCGGCAATGGTAACGTCGTTCATCTTCCTCTGAAGCTGGATAACATCCTTTTCTTCCATGCCGTCACCGGTATCTTCAACTTCGATGACGATGTTATCTCCTTCTTTATTTACCCTGACGAATATCCATCCCTGTGATGCCTTGGATTCGATGCCGTGGATGCAGGCATTCTCAACGAAGGTAACGAGTGTGAGCTTCGGAATGAGCATCTTCTTGCACTCTTCGCTGATATCGATATCAAATGAGATCCTGTCTCCGAAACGGTAGCTCTGGAGCTGGAGGTAGGCATCGATGAATTCTTCCTCCTCCTGGATCGTTACCGCGTCGTCATGCCACTCAACATTCTGTCTTTCCATGACAGCGAGCCTTTGTACCATCTCGGCAGTCTCATTCTCGCCTTTGAGGATGCTGTGCATTCTGATACTTTCAAGCGCATTGAAAAGGAAGTGCGGATTGATCTGGCTCTGGAGCGCCAAGAGTTCGGCATTCTTACGTGCCAGGTCGGATTCCTGTTCCCTGAGCTTGTCTTTATAGATCGTGTTCGTGAGTTTATTGTTAATGTCTACGATCCTGTTGTAGTTATGCATCAGTTCGGAGATCTCGTCGGAACCGCTGATCTCTTTTATCGGCTGGAAGTATTCTTTGCCGCCCTCACCGAATGCCTTGCCGAGGATCGTGATTCTGTCAGTGATGGACCTTTCGAGGATCTTCAAAAGGAGGATCGGCAGGATGAGCGTAAAGAGAATGATAAGGAACGTAATGAGAATGTGCTCGCTGATGACTTTGAGGACCGTGAATTCTTCCGTGAACGCGTAGAACGTAAACGTGTTGTCGTACATGTTGACTTCCCTTACGGTCACGTTGGCAACCTTGGATGCTCTGTCGGCGATCTCCGCAACGCTCGCTCCGTCTCCCTTGCTGGAATACATAACGTAATCACCGCAGCAAAGATACATGGAACAGTTTATCGGGGTCTCTGACAGTTCACCGTATATTCTCGACATCTTGTGCTCGATGGTTATTATCCTTGTCAGTTTTAATGCGGATTTTGCATTATCCATCTTACGGACATAAATGAAACGGTCCCTGTCGGTAGTAAGAACAACAGGATCACTGTCGTAATAGGCATAGGCCGCTTCGTTCGCATCAGTCTTTACGAATTGCTTGTACCATTGTTCGTTATAAGCTTCCTTGATGTTATGGAAATAGTGACCGCTCATCATGGATTCGTTGTCCGAGTAGATAACGATCCTGTCCTGGTTGATATTTGATAATGTCGCGAAGAATGAAGTGGAGACGGTATAGATATAACTGTTGAAATATCCGTAAGGGATATCGTATTCGGTATCGATAAATGTGTTGAGGTCTTTGTTAAGGTCGATCGCCGTTGCAACCTGGGCATCGTACTGGAGAATGTCCTGAATCTGGTTTTCGTAAGCGTTAATGGCATCTTCCCTGTATTTTCTCTGGTTGTCGAGTTCTGCTTCGAAAACGGACCTGAACAAAACTGCATCGGTAATGATCAAGGGAATGATGACGCCGAAAATATACATGAAAAGGAATTTCTTATTTAGTTTTAACTGGTTGAAAAAATTCCTTGCCCTGACGAATTTGAACATGTGGTCCCCGCTTGATGCAAATAAATGGTCCTTAGTGTCACACCCTAATATGTTATAGAAAACATATTCCCTTTGCAAATGAACTTGCTGCCCGAAAGAGTTGATTTAGTCAGGTTTTATCTGTAATTTATCCCGTTGATTATTCAATTTGGTTTACCTAACATAAATGTAAGTAATCTTTTATAACAGGAGTCACGCATGTTAAAAACAGTTAAGACCGAGAACGGATTAGTCAGAGGTCTTCCGGGAAACAACACACGTATTACCGCTTTCAAAGGCATTCCCTTTGCTGAGCCTCCGGTCGGTGAAAACCGCTGGAAAGCTCCCCTTCCCTGCAAGGACTGGGAGGGTATATACGATGCATATAAATTTGCACCCATCTCAGTTCAGGACCAGCCGGGTATCGGCACTGATATCTACTGCAGAGAGTGGCACGTTGATAAGGACATCGAGATAGGCGAAGACTGCCTCTACTTAAACGTATGGACAAACGCAAAGAGCGAAGACGATAAGCTTTCTGTCCTCGTATGGTTCTTCGGCGGCGGATTCCAGTGGGGCTATACGGCCGAGATGGAATTTAACGGCGAGAATCTTGCCAAGAAAGGCATCGTCGTCGTAACAGTCAACTACAGACTCGGCGCATTAGGTTTCCTCTCTCATCCAGATCTTTTCAAGGAATCTCCCGATGCACCTGCCAACTTCGGTCTTTTGGACCAGCTCGCAGGCCTTAAGTGGGTCAAGAGAAATATCGCTGCCTTCGGCGGAGATCCCGACAATATCACAATAGCAGGCCAGTCTGCAGGCGGCGGAAGTGTATTGAACCACCTGACCTCCGAATCAAGCATCGGTCTTTACCAGAAGGCGATCATCCTTTCGGGCATCATCGCATTCCCTTACATAAAGGATTTCGTCATGACTCCGAGAACGATAGATGATGCCTGCTCTTACGGAGTTAAGTTTTTCGACAAGCTCGGCGTAAAGACTATAGAAGAAGCAAGGAAGCTCGACGCATCCTACATCCGTGAGGTCTATGCGAAGTTCAGGGAAACTGAATCATTCTTCTTTACTCCCATGATCGACAACGTCTTCATGAAGGACGAGCCGTTAAAGCTCTTCATGCAGGGAAAGCACGCTCACGTCCCGCTCATGTCTGGTAACACTTTTGATGAATTCCCAAGCTTTATCCTCGCTGATTCCACAGAGGAATTCGAGACAAAAGCCAAAGAGATCTTCGGTTCCAAGGCTGAAGAATTCTTATCATTCCCCGAAGCAAATAAGCACAACGGCAATATGTACGCTCCTGTCCGCGCGATCGAATGCGCAGTAAAGGCTGTTTTCGAGCACAACGACAAGCCCGGTTACTACTACAGCTTTGAGCCTGATATTCCGGGTGAAGATAATCCGGGCACATTCCACTCGGTAGATCTCTGGTTCTTCTTCGATAACCTCGACAAGTGCTGGAGACCTATGGTAGGAAGACATTTCGATATCGCAAGACAGATGAGCCTTTACTTTGTAAACTTCATCAAGAACGGCGATCCGAACGGCAGCGATGTTGACGGCAGCGCGCTTCCGATTTGGAAGCCCTATACGGAATCTTCCAAGAATGAGATGCATTTTACACCTGAGGGCGCGAAAGCAAAGACTCAGGAAGAATCCTCCGAATCTGATTACATCAACTTCATGAAAAAGCACATTGAAGCCACGATCGCAGGAACAGCAGGGGGCGATGCGAAAGATTCTGAAGGACCCAAAGTCGACCTCTACGACGTTCCCAAGAAGCAGGCTTTCAATCCTTATCTTCCTAACTGGGAATTCATCCCTGACGGTGAACCTTATGTATTCAACAACAGAGTCTATATCTACGGCTCGCACGATATATTCAACGGAGATTATTTCTGCCCCGGCGATTATGTAACCTGGTCGGCACCTGTTGACGATCTCGGAAACTGGCAATATGAGGGCGTCATCTTCAAGAGATCTGACGATCCTTCCAATGCCAATGACAGAGGATGCCTCTATGCGCCCGATGTTACGGTAGGTCCTGACGGCAGATACTATCTCTACTATGCACTGGACAACGACTGTGTCGTATCAGTTGCTGTTTCAGATACGCCCAACGGCAAGTTTGAATTCATCGGCAACGTTCACCATGAAGACGGAACGCTCTTAGGCAAAAAAGAAGGCGAAGAGCAGCAGTTTGACCCCGGTGTCATCACGATAGGCAATACAACATATCTCTACACCGGCTTCTGCGGACAGACAGACAAATCCCGTCACGGTGCAATGGTAACTGTCCTTGATAAGGATATGCTCACGGTAAAGCGCGGTCCGGAATTCATCATTCCTTCGACCCAGTACAGCGAGGGCACGGAATTTGAAGGCCACGCATTCTTTGAAGCTCCTTCCATCAGGGAAAGAAAAGGCATCTTCTACCTTATCTATTCCTCGCAGGTAATGCACGAACTCTGCTATGCCACATCAGATAATCCTCTGGGACCTTTCAGATACGGCGGAGTCATCGTAAGCAACTGCGATATCGGTATCGATATATATAAGCCCGCTGATAAGCCGACGGCTTTCGGCGCCAATAACCACGGAAGTATCGTAGAGATCGGCTCCGACTGGTATATCTTCTATCACAGACAGACTAACAACACCTGGTATTCACGTCAGGGCTGCGCAGAGAAGATCAGTTTCGAAGAAGACGGTTCCATAAAGCAGGTCGAGATAACTTCATGCGGACTTAACGGCGGACCTTTGTCCGACAAGGGTGAATATCCCGCACATATCGCCTGCAATATCTTCGATGACAGGAACCTGATGTATGTCGGCGAGCTTCACGAGTCAAATGTCACAATGGATATCAGGGATTGCGAGACAGGACCTTCACACATCAGGGATATCTATGAGAATACAACGATCGGATTTAAGTATTTTTATCTTAAGGGCGTAAAGGGCCTAAGGATCACAACAAGAGGTTACGGAATGGGTGATTTTGAGATAAGAACATCCATAGACGGCAGCATCTTGGGAAAGATCTCCGTAGGTTTCTGCACCGCATGGACCGAAGGTACGGCAGAATTTACAATTCCCGATGGAATCTATCCGCTCTATCTTACTTACAAGGGTGTCGGAAATCCTTCCCTTAAGAGCTTCGAATTTCTGCATTAAGACTGGAGTTTTTTGGCTTCAGACTTCCCGATAGTAGGGCCGGAAGAGAGATCTTCCGGCCTTACTTATTAATATTTTATAGTAAAATATCCGACATGTTCGTTAATATTACTGTAAAAACCTTAATATTTCTTTCAAATATCATTTAATAATCATTAAATTTATGTCGTTGAAATTCGTGAAAGAATCAACTATACTTCAATTATCAACAAAGACATTTTTCTATTCCTATTATCCCCATATTTGCGGCCACCCTTTCCCGGGTGGTCGCTCCTTTTATGGGGAAATATTATAGGAGCTTTATAAGCCTGCAGTTTTCAATGCCTTCTGACCAGAATTCCTCGAGCGGTTTATGCTTTACATTGCCGATTATCGCTGAGTTCATGGCGCCGTGACCCATTATCAGGACGTCCTTACCTTCTTTTACCAACGGGTATGCTATATCTTCCAGAAACTCATTTGTTCTCTTAAGGAGGTCTTCAAGACTCTCGGCGCCGCCTGTCGCCACGTATTTCTCGGGATTAAAGAATAATACCCTGACCGGGCACTCGGGCTTTTCGAATATTTCCTGTTCGCCTTCGTATATACCGAAACCCATCTCAACAAGGCGGTCATCTATTATCACCGGGACGTCTCTGCCCTCTAAAACGAGTCTGGCAGTTTCCCTGGCTCTTATGAGCGGCGAGCAGTAACAGACGTCGAAATGGACATCCTTATAGCGTTCTGCTGCCTCACTGGCCATCTTTATTCCCATGTCATTAAGCGGAATATCCGTCCTGCCCTGGAGTTTGTGCAGCAGGTTCCAGTCGGTCTTCCCGTGTCTCATTATGTAAAGCATTGATTATTTGTTTCCGTTCTTCTTGATTTTGTCTACCAGAGCATCTTTTTTGTCGGCCAGGGCCTCTTTGCCCTCCTTAACGACGTCAAGGTTTACGAAAAAGAGCTTAACGAGGGTCCTAACCCTGTTTCCGGAATCGTTTATCTCTCTCATCCGGGTGATCATTGCCTTGGTTCCCCTGATGCCTACCCTGGTCATAGCGCTCATAGTAATGCATCCTGATGCCTCAAATACCGAGAAAAGGTCATCCACGAATACTTTCCTTTGAATGTTGCTCATATCATCGAGCCAGGAGGAAAGTGTCTCAGCAAATGTATCGCTTACCTTGTCGGTCGATGCAAGCGTATAGTATTCCTTTCCTTCGACCTCCCAGGAAAGCGGATTGTGCTGCATTATTCCCGTCTCATTGCTCTTTATTACGACCGGATTGACGGCGCTCGTCAAAAGCCTGCCGACGATTGAAGTCTGAGGGATGTATTTTTCGATCTTCGGCTCAATGAACCTGAACTGCGGCAATTCAAGGATCTCCTTGTTAAAGCCGAATCCCGGTCCGTCAAAGCTGTAGATGTTTTGAATGCGTTCAGCTATCTCAGGCAGAGTCATCGTTGCTGCATAGATTGCCAGATGTCCGCCTTTGGAATGGCCTCCCAGGCGGATCTCCTGGGTCCTTCCGCCCATGACTTTCTGGAGATATAGTACGGCTTCAGTCTCGGCCGGAACCGTCATGTAGCTCAGATTGAAGTCTTCCTTCCATCCGATTATCCTGTCATCGGTTCCTCTGTATGAAATGAAGGCTATTCCGTCTGAAGTCTCGATCTCGAGCGCACCAAACTGGACCTCTCTTCCGATATCCGTATCATCCACATAATTCGAGAGCATCGCGCCCCTGAACCTGTAGCTGTCTCCCAAAGCTCTTAAGATCGAAGGGCAGAAACTGATAAATGACTTGTCATTGGAAAGCTCTTTTCCCGAATGGATCTTGAAAAACTGCCTGGCGGCTTCCCTCATCGTCACCTTGCCCTTCCCTATTCCGGGAACAACATCAGTGAAATCAATATAAGACAGCGACGACAAAAGCAATGCGTCGATGCTATTAAAGGGATCTCTTGAGAACGGCAGGTCGCCTCTCCATGTAAGATAGTCAATCAAGTTGCCCATAGGAGTTATTATAATCCGAAATATCACTTGCGTGAAATAAAAAGAGGCTTCGTGATGAAGCCTCTTTAAATAATTCCTTTTGCGTGCAGTAATTATCGTCTGCCTGTCTTGATCGTGAGATCTTCGAGGAAGCCCTTAGGACTTCTGATCTCAAGTTCACCTTCAACCTGTACGATGAGGTCGTTGGCAACACCTGTAAGGATCAATACTGAAGTACCTGCAAACCATACGTTCTGGAAGCCTGTAAGGATACCGATGATAGTCGGAACGATGCAGACGAGAACGAGGAAGAATGCTTCGATCCAGTTAAGTCTGAAAGCAGTACCCTTGATGAAGTCTGTTGTAGGCTTACCGGATCTGATACCGTTGATCATACCGCCGTTCTTGTTAATGTTGTTTGCAATCTCTACAGGGTGGAAATTGATCTCCGTGTAGAAGAATGTAAACGCAATTACAAGGAAGAAGTAGCAAAGGTAATACCAAGGGCTGCCTGTGAAGGTTTCCTTGAGCCATACTGCTACTGCGTTTTCGCTGTTGTTAAAGAACAATGTAACGATGATAGAAGGAATAGCGAGGAGAGACATTGTGAAGATAACAGGCATAACACCGGACATGTTAACCTTGAGCGGGATATAGTCTCTGTTACCGCCTCTTGTCTGTCTTCCGATAACCTTCTTGGAGTACTGAACAGGAATTCTTCTCTCTGCATTCTGAACATAGAGAACGAATACGATGATAATTATCGAGATAGCTGTTACCAGGATAAATACACCGACACCTGCCAAAGCACCTAAAACTGCATTGTCTATAGAATCACTGATACTAACGCACTTCTCATAAAGCGTACTTGCCATAGAAGGAAGACGTGTAACGATACCTGCAAAGATGATCAAAGATACACCGTTTCCGATACCCTTGTCGTTGATCTTCTCACCTAAGAAGACTACGATTGCTGCGCCGGCTGTGAATGACAAAACAACAAGTGCTGCATTGAGCCATGTAGGAAGGCTTGTTGCGTTGAGAGCCGAACGTGTAGAGTAGCAGAACAGGCAGGACTGTACGAATGCCAGTACGATTGCCGATACACGTGTGATCTTGTCCATCTTCTTTCTGCCTGCTTCACCTTCCTTGGACATTTCTTCCAAAGCAGGGATAACGACAGTCAAGAGCTGGATGATGATTGATGCGTTAATGTAAGGCGATACACCCAAAGACAGGATGGAAGCATGTAACAATCCACCACCTGAGATGAGGTCCATGATGCTTCCAAGCTGTCCCCACTGATGAATGACCTGAGTGAATTTCTCACCGTCAATTCCGGGTACAGGTACAAGGCCGCCGAGCATGAAGATGCCCAGGATCATGAAGGTATAGAGCAGTCTTTTACGTATAGACTCTACACGAAAAGCGTTTACTGCAGTATCAAAAATACCATTCATGCCTATTAGCCCTCCGTTGCCGTGCCTCCGGCCTTTTCAATCTTCTCTTTTGCTGAAGCTGTGAACTTAGCAGCTGTTACATCGAGCTTCTTTGTGAGCTCACCGTTGCCGAGAATCTTGACGCCGTCGTTGTTCTTAGGAAGAGTGATGATACCCTTCTCAGCGAGTGCCTTAGCATCTACTGCTGTTCCGTTATCGAAAACCTCAAGATCTCCGATGTTTACTTCAATGTAAGCAGGAGCAAATCTCTTGTTGTTGAAGCCTCTCTTAGGGAGACGTCTGTAAAGGGGCATCTGACCACCTTCGAAACCGGGACGTACACCGCCGCCGGAACGAGCGTTCTGACCCTTGTGGCCACGGCCGGATGTCTTACCGTTACCGGATCCGGGACCTCTACCCTTACGATATGCTTTTGCGTTGCCTGCGGAAGTCATTTCATTGAGCTTCATGTGGCACCTCCATTAATTCTCTTCTACGGCTACGTAGTTAACAGCCTTCTTGATCATGCCGCGTGTAGCCTCATTGTCAGCCTTCTCAACAGTCTGACCGATCTTCTTTAAGCCCAAAGCTCTAACTGTAGCCTTCTCGGACTCTCTTGCCTTATTGATGCTCTTGACAAGCGTAATCTTGATGTTAGCCATTTAAAGCGGGCCTCCTTACTTAATCTCGTCAACAGACTTGCCGCGGAGTCTTGCAACTTCCTCGACAGACTTCAAGGACTTAAGACCCTCGATCGTAGCGTTGACCATGTTATTAGGATTGTTGGATCCGATAGACTTTGTACGGATATCTGTGATACCAGCGAGTTCGCAAACTGAACGGACAGGACCGCCAGCGATAACACCGGTACCGTTTGCAGCAGGCTTCATAACGATGTGAGCTGCAGCAAATTCACCGACTGTCTCGTGAGGGATAGTACCGTTAACGATAGAAACATCAACGATGTTCTTCTTAGCTTCTTCGATACCCTTTCTGATAGCGTCCGGAACTTCGGTGGACTTACCGATGCCCTTACCTACACGGCCCTTTCTGTCACCGATAACTACGAGAGCAGCAAATCTCATGTTCTTACCGCCCTTAACAGTCTTGGAAACACGGCCGATGTGGATAACGCGCTCTTCGAACTCTTTATCCTTCTTTTCTTCTCTTGAAATGTTCTTAGACTCTAAAGCCATCTAATTTGCTCCTCCCGATTAGAATGAGAGACCGGCTTCTCTTGCCGCCTCTGCCAAAGCCTGTACTCTTCCGTGATAGAGATATCCGCCACGGTCA
>JAFYJX010000080.1 GCA_017537905.1 Clostridiales bacterium
AAGGCCAATGCATGAATGACATCGCTCGCATCTCCGCCCGTTATTCCCTTCAGCACCTCGCTCTTCTCGAAAACCGTCACCACGGCGATAACTTCCGTCCACGACAGCTCTCTCCTGCCCTTCTCGGTCTCAACAAGAGTCTTCTTCGAAATGCCGAGCATCTCACTCATCGCCTCCTGAGTAATGCCGTACTCAGTCCTGATGAGCTTTAGCTTGCTGCTTACTGTCTTTATGAACTCTTCGCGCTTCATAGGGTGCCTTTCTGTGTTTTGCGGCGTTCCTCTTTTGGTGTAATTTTACACTTTTTGTGTGAATTTTCAAGCTTGGCAGTGCGGCAAAGATCTGTTCCTGATGGTTGTCAGCATTTTTGCCTAGCTAAAACTGTGAAACACATAGACAAAAAGTCGGATTTTCGAAATTTCCAGCTTTTTGCCTATCTAAAAACGGAAAACACCTAGACAAAAAGTCGGACACGGTTTTTCCAACAAAAAACGCACCCGAAGGTGCGCTTCAAATCTTATTCTTCGAACAGTGGCGTCGAGAAGTATCTCTCTGCCGTGTCAGGCAGTACCGTGACGACGGTCTTGCCGGGGCCGAGCTTCTTGGCGAGCTTTATGGCGCAGGCGACGTTCGTGCCGGATGAGATGCCGCACATCATGCCCTCTTTGCGGGTGAGTTCGCGGGAAGTGTTGATAGCTTCATCGTCAGTGATGATGCAGATATCGTCGTAAACCTTAGTATCCAAGATGCCCGGAATCAGGCCGTCGCCGATACCCATCTGAACGTGGGTGCCGATCGAACCGCCGGACAGGATTGCTGCGTTCTCAGGTTCTGCTGCCCAGATAACTGTGGAAGGGTTAGCTTCTTTCAGAGCGTGGCCGATGCCTGTGATGGTGCCGCCAGTGCCGATGCCTGAGCAGAAACCGTCAATAGTACGGCCGTCCATTGCTTCAAGGATCTCTTTGGCGGTATATGAATACTGTGCTTCAGTGTTAGCGGGATTCTCAAACTGCTGGGGGATGAATACGTGCGGATCGGATGCTGCGATCTCTTCAGCCTTGAGTCTGCACTCCTCGATTGCCTTGCCGATGTCGCCGTCGTCATGGATGAGGACGACCTCTGCGCCGTAGTGCTTAACGAGCATTGAACGCTCGTGGCTTACGGAGTCGGGCATAACGATTATCGTGCGGTAGCCTTTGACTGCGCCGATCAGGGCAAGACCTATGCCCTGGTTGCCGCTGGTGGGCTCAACGATTATGCTGTCTTTGTTGAGCTTGCCTTCTTTTTCGGCGCGTTCGATCATATTAAGAGCCGTGCGCGTCTTGATGGAACCTCCGACGTCTAAGCCTTCGTTCTTAACAAAAACGTCAGCTGCGCCTTCGGGTACTATGTGATTCAGCTTAATAAGAGGCGTGTTTCCGATTGCCTCAAGGATATTGTTGTAGATCATTAAGATTCTCCGCTTTTGGTGATTAACGGACACTATTATACAAGGTTTTTCACACAGTTGCAGATTTATATATCTTTATCTCGAAAATAGTGCCCCTGCCCTCTTCGCTCTCACAGGAGATCGTGCCGTTCTGGGAGTTGATTATCTGCTTTGCAAGCGATAAGCCGATGCCGTTGCTGTTAGGGTCGGACTTCTCGCCGTGGTAAAAGCGGTTGAAAATATTGGGAAGGTCCTTCTTGGAAATGCCGCATCCATTGTCTTCTATGCGGATATTGACGGACAGATTGGTCTCTTCGGAAGAGATCTTAATGGTGCCGCCTGCTTCAGTATGCTGTAGCGAATTCTTTATGATGTTCGAGAAAGCTTCGCTAGTCCAGCGCCTGTCGCATGAGATAACGTTCTCGGCGGGCACATTAACTTCAATAGCAACATCCTTGATATCAGCTTCGACGGCGATAGCGGAAACTATATCGCCGATCATGTCCTTTACCGGAACGGATTCTTTCTTAAGGACAAGAACGCCCGCATCGATCTCGGCTAAAGTCAGGAGTGACCTGACGAGCCATGTGATGTGGTCAGTCTGCGCAGTGATATTTGCGATGCAGCGGCGGCGCTGGGCCTCATCGAGATTGCCGTTCTTCAGGGCATCAGTCATGAGGTTAATCGCCGTCAGAGGAGTTTTTATCTGGTGCGAAATATTGGAGAGCATGTCGGCCATGTAGGTGTTCTTTTTTACCTCGCCGGCGTACTGCTCCTGGAGAGTTGAAGCAAGCTTATAGATCTCGCTGCGCAGTATAAGCATGCGGCCTTCAGCTTCAAGGCCCAGATCAGGGAATGTATCCCTGTCCTGAACTTTGGTGAGAAATTCGATCAGTTCGTCGAGTTCTTTCTTGCGGCGGATCTTATCCACAACAATGTAGACCACGAGTGCGGCCACGATAAGACCAAGAACACAGATTGCGATCAGATAAGGGTTCATAGATTAAGCCTGTACCCCTGTCCTCTTAATGTCTCAATGAACTTGCCTTCATCATCGCCGAGTTTGCTCCTCAGGCGCTTAATATAAACAGTCAGCGTGTTGTCGTTAACAAAGCTGCCAACGTCATCCCAGAGGATATTAAGTATCTGGTCGCGGTCTAAGATCTCGCCAGCGTGATTGATGAAGACCAAAAGCAGCTTATATTCCATTGCAGTAAGAGGGACCTCTTCGCCGCCTCTAAACATTTTCGCATTCGTGATATCGACAGAATTATCGCCGATGACACATACAGTATTTGCAGCAGACTTCGTGCGCTTGATAAGGCGCTTCATGCGCGCGATCAGTTCCTTGATGTGGAACGGCTTTGAGATATAATCGTCCGCGCCCTTGTCGAAAGCTAAGACCGTATGGATCTCATCGTCCATCGCAGTCAGGAAGATAATCGGCATCTCGGATGTCTCACGGACCTTGGTGCAGATATCCATGCCGTTGCCATCAGGAAGCGTCATGTCCAACAAACAGAAATCTATCTTCTTTCCCAGCTCATCACTGTCCAAAGCAGCAAGAGCCTCAGCAACAGAAGAAGCGAGGGTAACTTCCATACCCTCGCCTGTTAAAGCAAGCTTCAAGCCTTCTGCAATTATGCTGTCGTCTTCAACTACTAATACCATCATCAGATACTTTCCCGTTTGATCTCCTCTATTATATCAATTTTGTTCTCACGTCTTACGCAAATAAACGTCATGAGAAGAACAGCAGCAGCGATGAATACGATGAGTCCTAAGGATTCGAACCACGGGAATGATATCGTGAAGTATCCGAATCTGCTGATGAAGATCTTCGAGAGGTAGTAACAGATGATTCCTGTGAGAGGGAATGCAATAAGTATTGCTGCTGTCAGCATTCCGGTGCTCTCTCTGATCTCGGTAACAAGGAGCTGCTTAAATGTCGAACCCATGGATTTCAAAACTGCGAAATGCTTTCTTCTGGAGACCATGAGGCCTGATATCGAGCTGTATACATTCAGGAGGCAGATCGCGGATGAGATCACAGTGAATACGATAAGCACGGTCCTTATGAGGTATGCGATTATTTCCCTTAATTCCACATTGGTTCCGTTGGTCTGTTGTACTCCTGCGTTGCCGCCCTGCTCATACAACTGATCGCAAAGAGATGCAAGCATATTTAAGGTTCCCTTGTTGTCACAGTTAAAGAAGATGCCTGTATCAAGTTCCTGAACATTGATCTTGTCGATGTATTCCGCAACACTCATAGGAACGATTATGTTAAGTGAGATCTCGCCGGAACCGTCCAGGTAATTGCTGATATCATCCGTGGTTACTTTCTTGATCACTTTGAAATTCGTGGGTGCACCATTAAGATCTGTTTCAGGGTGCGGGATTGTATCCCAGTCAACATGGTAACGTTCAGCTTCTTCTCTTGTAAGTGACACTGAGTAAAGCGGAAGATCCTCACCTTCCTGGATCTTATAAGGATCATTAACCTTTATGTACTTGAAATCTCTGGCTTTACCCATCATGAATTGATCTGTAGAGATCGACATGTTGGTTACCACAATGCAAGGCATTTCGCCTTCTCCGGCAGGAAGGGAATTTACTTCCTTAGCCATCTTATTGAATACTTCATCTTCGAAAGCAATTATTCCTACATCCGTTTTTGGGTATTCGTCATTTTTTTCTTCTTTCAAAAACTGTTCTTTCGAGTACTCGCCGGGCTTGTGGAACATGCTCATGACATTATAACGGGCATCCCAGTACTCATCACTTAATAAATCATTATCGATCATAAGTCCGAAGCTGCTATATCTGCATACAGTGATGTCGCTTGTGCCTTCTGCATTTTCGATTATGCTTCTGACTTCTTCACGGGTCATCAGGTCTTTCAAGTCATAAATCTGAAATACCCAGTCTCTGTCAGAGCCGTATTTAAAACGGATATTGTTGTCCATCAGCTTGTAATCAACCATCATGATAACAAGTGATGTTCCGAAATATACGACGACAGTTACGAGGAAGAAGATCGCGACTGCTCTGATGATTCCGAAAGACTTGCTCTTGTCATTTTTGAGGAATCTGGATGAGAGCATTCCTGAAACTGTTCTGCCGATAAGTCTGTCCGGATTTCCCTTTGTCTTATTCTTCTTTTTGCCGGACTTCTTGTTGCCTCTGATGCTCTCGATAGGGCCTACCTTGCTGATCTTACGGGCGGGGATCAGAGCTGAGATCAATACCGTAATAACACTCAGAATAATAACAACGATCACAGCAGCGGGCTTTATGGCGAGCACAGGCTCCATAGCAATTGCAGCTGAACCGTCGAATCTGAATAATTTCTCTGCCATAGGGCCTGCGAAATGAGCGGCAATCTTAACTACGCCAAGGCCTAAAGCAAAACCCAGAGGAATTGCCGGAATGAGCATCGTCAATGCTTCGAAATATACAGAGCTTCTCTTCTGCTTTCCTGTTGCTCCGACAGATGACAGCATGCCTAAGTATTTTGCTCTCTCGTCATATGAGAGCGCGAAAACATTATAAATAAGCATGACTGATATCAATGCGATAAGCGTTACAAAGAAGATCTGGGCACCACGGACAACGAAGTTAATCGCACCCTCAGATGAAGAGCCCGAGAAAGCAAGAACGTAGTCGTTAATCTGAACATTTTTATATCCGACAATATCGTCTAATCTGGGGATAAAATCGCTCCTGGTCTTATTCGGGTCAGTCATGATAAGAGCGTTAAATGTATCACTCTTAACAGATGCCTCATCAACAACTGAGATCGCTGAATACCAGGCGCAGATCGGCTCTTCGAAAACAGGAACCTCAATGATTCCTACAACAGTGAATTCCTGCGAAAAACCTGTAGGCTCATGGATCTCTTCAGCACTCTCATAAAACTCGTCACCGAATTCCGTACCGGGTACGAAATAAAACATGTTGTAAGGCGCTTCCACAGTCTCACCTGCCGGTATCTTGAAAACAGGATACTGAATTCCCATCTCACCGGAAGTATTGTTATTTCTGAAAAAACGTCTGAATGTAGAAGTGCTGATCTTATCGCCGATCTTAACCTTCGATCCGTCTTTTATGGCCTGTTCGCTTATCAAGATCTCGTTTCCGTTTTCAGGGAATCTGCCGTCAACGAGCTTAATATTCATCCATTCAAATGCGGAAGGAGAATATCTTCTGACATTGACAAAAGGCTTTTGGGGATTTCCGCTCATCTCGAAATCAGAATATTTCAGATCTTCGGTGACTGCGATCTCTGTTATTCCACCGAGATCCTTGATCTGCGCTAACTTTTCACGGTCGATGTTATAGACTGCATAATGGTATGAGCCATTCTTCGTAGATGCTATATCAACAAAATACTGGAACGCTGTATCCTTACCTATAAACACGCATGTAAGGAGCATTACCATCAGCGCGATTCCGGCGATCGACAGGATCGTGCGCTTGGCATTCATCTTCATGTGCTTATAAGTCACCTGATGAATTATCTTTGTGTTTTTCATACTAACTAATCCTTTTATCCTGTTCTTTTCCCATTATTCGCGGCATGCCAAGTCCGTTACTCTGATGCGGTCATCTTTTACGATGTTGCCGTCTTCCATATAAATGATCCTGTCTGCCTGAAGCGCGATATTCTCGTCGTGCGTGATAAGGATCAGGGTCTGTCCGAATCTTCTGTTGGATTCTTTAAGAAGCTCTACGATCTCGCTGCTGTTCTTTCTGTCGAGGTTTCCCGTAGGCTCATCTGCGAGAAGAAGCTCAGGCTTTGAAAAGAGCGCTCTTCCGATAGATGCCCTCTGCTGCTGACCGCCTGATAACTCATTGGGGAGATGGCTCCTTCTGTCTGTAAGACCAAGATATTCAACGATCTTATCAAGCCTCTCCTTATCAGGCTTTCTTCCGTCTAACATGTGAGGAAGAACGATATTCTCATCGACGTTTAACTCAGGAAGGAGATTATAGAACTGATACACAAGTCCGATGTGTCTTCTCCTGAAGATCGCGAGCTTGTCTTCGCTCTGGGAGTGGATATCGGTTCCGTTGATGAAAACCTTTCCCGATGTCGGCTTATCAACGCCGCCGATTATGTGAAGGAGCGTGGATTTTCCCGATCCTGACGCGCCTACGATAGATACGAATTCGCCCTTCTCGACTGAGAAAGAAACGTCCTGCAAAGCCACGGTCTTACCTTCCCCTGTTCCGTATACCTTGCTGATATTTTCACATCTTAATAATTCCATATTAAGTCCTCCATATTCGTGATAACCAAATACTAACAAACGGGAAAGCATAAAAAATGAATTCCAAAGTGACAATTTAGTCACTTTGGAATCACACAGATGCTGATTGGTTATTTATTGCTTATTTTTCAGGGTTCTTAAGAATATCCGAACGTTTCTCGAATCTGGCCCTGAAAGCTATTCCAAGATATTTGAATGTCGCTGCCAGTGAATTCTGGGATTCGCCTTCCTGTCTTGCTATCCAACCTGAAGGAATCTCATGTATCTTGACTCCGAGACGGATCGGCTTAAGCGCTGTTTCCAAAAAGAACGGGTGCTTATACTCTTCCCACTTGATAGAGTTCAAGAGCTCGGTTGTTGCGATCCTGTATCCGAAAGTAATGTCAGTGAGTTTTACTCCGTAGAAAGCTGAGAAGATCTTCTGGAAGAAAAAGTTCAAAACATACTTCAGCTTGTTATATCCCTCAAAGCTTCCCTTATTGAGCCATCTGGAAGCTGTGGTCATGTCATCAGGATACTTTTTCGCCGAAGCTATAAAATCCTTAACATTGTGAGGGTCGGTCTCCAGATCGGTAGACATCATGAGAACATGTGAGCCTTTGGCTGCTTCAATTCCGTCCTGAACAGCTCCTCCGGCAAAGGGCTTTGTCTGATAGAGGATAGACATTGGTATTCCGGCTTCTTCAGCCATTGCCTTGCCCTTTTCGACCGCTTCCAGACTCTCTTTAAGCGTCCTGTCGCAGACGATGGCTATAAATTCACATATGTCCTTGTGATCACACTCTTCAAGGATTATCTCGACGGTCTTTATAAATGAGAACGTCTCATTAAGCGTTGGCAATAAGATCGTTACTGACTGAAAGCTTCCCATTATTTCCTCCCCAGTGTTTCCGCAACATTCATGGCATCGCGGATACAGATATCCATGTTCTTATAACTCCATGTGCCCCATCTTCCTAACAGGACAAAACTCTGATCCTCAGCAAAATAATCTCTTATGAGTTCCGTTGCTTTCCTGTAATTCTTATCATGGATCACATAAGCATAATCTGTAAATTCGCTGTCTATTATATTATTAAACCCGAGCTCATCCGGCAAAACATTTCCGTTCTTATACAGGCTGTCATTTACTTCAAACCTGTCGCCGATGATCTCTATGGCACCGCAGCCTCTGTTTTTGTCAGGCGTTATATTCGGCGAGAATGAGCTCTGATAAACGATCCTGTGCGAACGGTATTCGTGGGAAGGGATATATAACCATGAGATGTCCGTCTTCTCACAATCGAAAAGAATCGTCGTAAGGCTGTTGAACTTAAGCTTTGAGATTGCATCACTTACCTGGTCAGGCAGCTTCATTACAGAAGGCAATACCGGGAGCGGTATCGTCGATACTATTGCATCGGCATTGTCTTCACCATTAATACACCAGCCGCCGTCTGTTTTCTCGATGCTCTCGATCTTATAAGACAGCTTAACATCGACACCTTCACTGATGGCATCGACCAAAGACTGTATTCCGCCGTCTATCGGATAATAGAATGTAGAGTGCGGCATCTTGCGTTCGGTGGGATCCTTCAGGAGAAGGGATCTTTTCATTTCCTCTTTTGTCGGAAGAGGCATCTTTCCCTGCATCCAATTAGTTTCCATATCGCGGAGCGGGTAATTCCAGATCTTCTCGTTATAGGGGATCATGTATGCGTCAGCTATGCTTTTTCCGAAATTCCAGATCAGCCAGTCATGGAAGTTATCCGGCTCGGGACCATTCTGAGCTTCGACGAAATCCCTGCAGCAGGAAGCTGCCAGTTCTGGATCAAGTTCACACAAAGATAATTCAAAAGGGTAAGAAACGTATCTTCCTCCAAAATATATCTTGGAATTGCGGACCGTAAACTTCCATTTATCTTTGGGCAGGAGCGAGAACACCCAGTCAACGACTTCGGGATGCTTTGAATTGAATATATGGCCGCCATGCATATCATAAGTATAGCCGTCAGTATTTCTGGAACGGGCAAGTCCGCCGACACCGTCGTTCTTCTCATAAACAGTTACAGAATGCCCTTTATCCTTAAGCATTCTTGCTGCTGACAGACCGGATATTCCGGCACCCAAAACCGCTACCCTCAACGCTCTACCCCCCCCAGGCGCACCAATATAAAAACAATTAAAATGATATAATAAATTTTACGATTTATAAAGGCCAAGCAATTTCGATAGTAAATGCAAACAATGAACGCTCAGTACTATCAGAAATAACAAAACTCTCACTGCCAAAAGCGGCATTGGCACTTTTCTATTGTTTCTTCTATCTCGACACTGACATTTTCTTCACTTCTGAAGCTCTCAAAACCATTGCAGGCTGGATTTTCAGATCTCTGAACATTTTATAATGCCTTTTTAAGGTTATAATATTGTCTATGGATCAGAACGAAAACAAAACACGCTTTTCAACGCGTTTTCCCAATTTGATTAACAAAGTAAGCAACAAGATCTACTTTTTGTTGCTGGCCTTATCGATCCTGATTCAACTGGTCCGTTACCTTGGAATCGTTACTGCCCCGCAAGTTACGGAATGGGGCACTCAGGAACTGACGATGAATTACTCTTACGGTTTCATAAGAAGAGGATTGCTCGGAACCGTTGTCCAACTAGTCCACAGATGCTTTAACATAGATTTTTTAAATGCCGTTCAGATCGTGCAGGGAATTGGAATGGCCCTTTTTACCGCATCCTTCCTGCTGTTCATCTGGATATTGCTTAAAGACAATAATGACAAGACTTTCTGTTTTGTCACGCTTGTTCTCATGTCTGTGAATATGTGGGGATTTAATTTTAAGTTGTACTGTCTTCCTGATACATACATGATCTTTCTTACGCTTCTTATGGTGTATCTGATAATGTCAGACAAAGCCTTATTCCTGATACCCGTATTGGCAGGTGCCTGCGTTCTCATACACGAAGGTTATCCGATGATGTTCTTCGGAATAATCGTTTCTCTTCTCATATACAGGTTCTGCTATTCGGACAACAAAAAGGACAGGATCAAATATGCGGTCATATTCTTATTAACCGGCATAGTGGTAAGCGTTCTTTTCTTATATCTATATATGCTTCATCCGCGCATCGAAAATGCTGACACCGCACTGATCCTGGATAATTGCAGAAAGCTCTTAAAAAATGACTCTGTTGACTTAAGCAATCTTCAGTTTATTTGGCTCGACGGCACGATAATGGAAGGCAGCCAGCATGCCAGCAAAGTAATGTGGATCAACGGGGAACCGACAGAATGGTTCTTCAATCTCACAAAGATCGCCTTGCTGAACGCATTGGTATTAAGCCCGCTGATCTTCATGACTGCAAGATTCTGGATAAGGATCATAAAGAATGAGACGGTCAGATACAGAAAGTTTTTACTCTCATTTGCAGGCTTAATGGTATTCCTTGCAATCCCTCTTATCATCTCGCACACAGATCAGGCCAGATGGTTCTACGATATCGTTATTTTCGAGATCGTTGTCATCGGATGTATATGTCTGAAGAACAAGAATAACGAACGTGCAGTGCTGTCAGAGATAACAAAGCTCACAATACCTAAGATCATTATGGTTGTGATCTACTGCATCTTTTACTGGACCACATATATCACCGTTATTTCGTACTTCCTGATCCCCGCTATATTGGGATGGTCTGCGTTGTTCTGAAAAAGCATAAGAAGCATTCGTAAAATGTTCTTTCCCTTTTCAGCTCAGAGCGGTGTTTTCTGGGCATTCCTCAACAGGTCCAATAATCCCTTTTCCTTAATTATCGCAAGGCCCTGTCCTTCATCGCCTAACACGAGCAGTCTGTCGCCCGGATTGATGTCGAAGATCTTTCTGGCCTTTGCAGGAAGAACGATCTGGCCCTTGTCACCTACCTTAACGATACCGAAGATGTGCTTGCCCTTTGGCGGAACAGCAAGACCCATATTCTCATGCGGTTCATAGTTAAGCAGGTCATCGATCGATACGCCGAAGGCATCTGCAATGAGCTTGCACTTCTCTATGTCAGGCAGCGATTCTCCGGTCTCGTATTTCGAGAGGGTCTGCCTCGAGACACCGATGATATCGGCTAATTCTTCCTGAGACATATCGTGGATCTTACGAAGTTCGACGAGATTATCCTTGAACATTTTTGCTCTCCTTTTTCTTTTTTGAAATGCCCATAACTGCCCACCTGAAGAACGGAATCTTCGGGATTATAAAGTTCAGTAAATATGCCAGAGCGAAACCCATAACCGCGCTTAAGAGATAGCATGCCCAAGCCGGGAGCAGCTCTGTCTTTGCGAAAAGAAGTGCTACTGCAGAAATTCCCAGATAGTGGAACAGGTAAAGGCCCCAGCTCCTCTTGTTCATCCATTTTGTAAAGTTGTTTTCCCAGTCGAACAATCTTGCAAAACCGCTTATCATAGCAATGCTTCCAAAGTATGCGCAAAGCAGGAATAACGGTGATCTGTAGACCGGATTGTCTGCGTAGTTCTGAATTCCTCTTATGAAATAAACATATGTAAATGCGATAGCAAGACCGCCTCCGATAACTGCCAAAATCCAGAAATACTTCTTAAGCTTTTCAATGACTTCATCATGTGAGAAGACGAAATATCCGAGCAGGAATGCCAGGAAATAGAGTCCGAATCTGTAGACAACGATTATCGGCGTATTAAGGATCTGTCCTGCAAGATATACCGGAATGCAAAGAAGAGGTATTACCCAGAAAGGCGTCTTTCTGCAAACATTCCAGAAACGGTCCTTGTCGATCTTCTTAATAAGCACGATCGCAAGAGAGAACAGCCAGAGCATCTGGATATACCAGAGAACACCTATGCCCGAAAGGCAATAGATCAGGTACTTTACCGGTGCCGGAACTTCAAGCAGGCCTGCATCGCTGAAAGAAGCATTTACATATCCCTGAATGCAATAGAAAACAAACAGACCTATCGTGCAAGGCACCAGAAGCTTGTTTGTCCTGCTCTTAATAAACTCTTTGCCTGTGTGCTTTGTAAGAGAATATCTGGCGCTGATTCCCGAAACGATGAACAACAGCGTCATGAACCACGGATATACCAGATACTGATATGCGTCATAGTACTGGACTTCCAGGCCTGTAATATTGCCTATTGTGCCTACGATCCCCTCGCCGTTATACATGTATAAGACATGGTAAATGACGACCAGTACGACCGTTACCCATCTTAAGTTGTCTAAATATGACTTTCTCATAAATCTACCACCTTTGCCCTTATTTTTAACATTATTTTACGGACTCCGCAAACAGAACGCCACCAACTGCAGTTAACAGTTGGTGGCGCTTTTGGTTAAAAACAGTAGCAAAAACGGGATTCTGGTTTACCTTTGTTTATGTATATCTTTCTGAAAGGATCGTTGATGCTCTGTTCTTAATGATCGGCAGGATGTCGTCCAGGTTCTTCTGGTCAACAAAGTAAGGCGGGATCTCTTCCCTGATTACGACCAGTATCGCGGGATCTGAATTATCGATTACCGAACCGGACTTGAGAATGTTCTTGTAAGATTCTATGACCGAATCATCCACTTTAGTTGACGGATTAGCCTTATTAAATGCCTCGAGCGTCTCTTTTGAAACTGATTCAAATGACTTTATGCTCATAGGGTTGCCGTTATATGGTTCAACATTATCCTGAATCTCACTGCCCAGGCAGATCTTTATAAATTCCCAGGCGCCATCAGCAACCGAAGAAGGTGCCACAGCTGATATTCCGACAGATATATTGATCGAGATCAGCGGTCCGCGCCCGTCTGCCGACGGGTAACCCAGGAGCGTCTGGTCTTTGGCTTTATATCCGTTGTCTCTCAACAATCCTTCCAGACCGGAAAAAATCATGTCCTCCGCGTCTGTACACATGTTAAAAGATTTATCGTTGATATTATCCTTTACATAGTTGCAAAGAGCTCTGAAGGATTCGTTGTCAAAGTTAACTGTTTTTCCGTTTATACAGGTATCGCCCGTATATGAATACAATTTGGTGAGAACTTCCAATCTGGATCCGCTCAGTGGATTGGCGCCATTGCACGCCTCATCAACGAATTTGGCATATTCATCGAAAGTAAAGCCGACCTGGCTGCTTCTGACATTGGATCTGTCTGTTAATATGCCGCTTACCGAAAAGTCTATAGGCATATAGAACAGTTTATCACCGGTTTTGGCTGCATCTATTACATTAGAGAAATAGTCTGATTCCTTTATTCCGTTTTTCCCTTTGATATAACTGTTCAGGTCAACAAGGTAATCTTCTGAATGGATCTGTCTGTAATTACCGGCATAAAGGATTATGTCCGGGCCATCGCCTGAAAGAATATCTGTGGCCAGCTGATTACTTATATCAGAAGATCCACTATAAAAGATTCCGCTTGTTTCATCACTGTTATCAGCATTGCGGTAATCAACATATTCAAGGATATTAAGCTTGTTTTCCAGCTGGACATAATACTTTTTGTTTGTCTCATTAAAAAGCTTGACGGCTTCACCGATAGAATTATCCAGATCAAATCTGCTGACTACTCCAGCCGTGAGAATTATCTTGCCGGCATTAGGATTCTTATCACTCTTCTCAAGAACAATTACCTGAGGATTTTCTTTAGTTTTAATGTCTTCCGGATTATAAGGATCATAGTCAGTTGTTTTGCGGGCAAACACATACCTGTCACCCTTGATCGAAAGAAGATCTGCACCAGCTAACTCAAGCCTGTTGAAATTGCAGTCGTTATACGAGAGAACTTCTTCCATTTGCTTCGTTGCAAAATTAATGAATTTTATGCCGTAGGCATCTTTAACATATGTCTTACCGTCAAATGTATACAAGTCAGCCTTTATCTTGAGCCTTTTAAGCCACTTGTATTCTTCGTCTTTGTTCTGTATTTCTCCGGTCTCCAGATTCAATGAAATAAAGTTCACGCTTGAAGAGAAATTAATAAGAACGACTTCTTTTTCTGAAACAGGTATACAGTCATTAATACTTACTCCGGAATAATGAGGATCTCCCGTCAGTTCAACTATCCTGCTTTCACCATTCTTTGTAATTTCGAATATAGTCCTCGTGTTCTTAGAGTAGCTGGTTAATCTGTAATCTCCGATAACCCAGGAGCCATCCCAAAATAAATCATTATCCCTATACGCGTCGATGCCAACCGGAATACTCTCGATTTCTTTTAAATCACCGGCGGAACCTTTCTCCGGATCTATATTCAGCAGATAGCATTTATCCGCTGTGCTGCCAGCATAACGGATCATATCATGCATCCTGAGGACTACCTCTGTGTCACTGACATTAACCTCGTCGATCTCTCTGTTTAAAAGCAGTTCACGGGCATCGATAGAAGTGATCAGTTCTCCTGATAAGCTGTAGTAATCAATATAGTCGAAGTCATTATCCGGGTTAGAATCCTTATTAAAAATATCTATAGTACCCTGTGCCCTTACAAGAACACCGTCCTTGTATGCTCCGAGAAATTCACTGGTGAAAATATCTAACTTCATGTCAAAATACTTTTTGCAGATCCCGCTTGCTTTTGCATTAAACCAGGTGGAGTCCTTAGATACTATTTTGACTCCTTCCTCGGGTTTGCTGTTACATCCTGTAACAGGTGCGATCTGTGCAGCGGTCAGAAGTGCTGCAACAAGCACGCTGACAATTCTTTTGATTCCGTTTTTCCCCATAAAACGCTCCTCTCAATTACTGTGTGTTAATCCTACAGCCGTTATCGGTCAATCCTCCATATATTTGACGCCGTTGAACTCAACGCCTTTTATGTTATCCAGATTCAAGTATGATCCGAACTCGAAAATATAATAGCCGTCGCCGAATGAAGCTGACATAACAAAGGGGTCATTTTTAGGAGTTCCCGGTTTGGGTGGATATGAATAATCAATCAGTGTGATGATATCTCCGTCTTTCGTTATGACACTAAAACCGGTAAAGGAAGCAAACATGATATTTATTTCAGATTCTTTCAGATTCTCATCAAATCGGCTTACTCCGAATGGGGAAAGAATGATTTCCGTACCGCGTGCAGAATGGAGTGTTTTTGTCGGGACATTCTTCTCTGTAAGAAGATTAAAGTATATGCCTTCAAAATAGGTGAAATCCTCTACAACTTCATGGGAAAAATATTTGTCGATCACACCTGTTTCAACTTCTTCATAAAACACTACTTTTGTCTGGCGCGATTTGTCGACAGGACGGCGAAACAGCTCGTAAGTATAAGTTGATGTCCATTCACCATCGCCCTTTGTATCTCCCGCTCCGCTCCAATCAAATTCGCTTATATATTCTCCGGTATCAGCGTACACAAGCTTGGCATAACTATTCTTTATGTGTTCCCTGGCATCCTCTGTCAATGCTGTCAGTGTATAAGAACCACTTGCAAAATTACCGTCACACATCTGAAAGTCTACAGTTAACCTTACGTTCCCGTTTTCGACTGTGAATCCGTCCGCCAGATTGCTCTCTTCCATAAGGCGTACGCCTTCTTCGCCATAATAGATGCTTAATATGTCGCGGTGTGTTATTTGTGTGAATGCAAATACACCAACAGGTATCAGCAAGGCCACAGCTGCTGCAATGGCGATTCCGATGCTGAACCTTTTCCTGATATTCGTAACACGACTTTGCGAAATGTTTTCGTATTCAGCGACAAATCGTTCATCGATCCCGCCGGTTATCTTCATGTAATCCTGTTCGTTCATAGGTCGCCTTCCTTTCGTTCAATGTAGGCTCTTAAGTTCTCTCTCATGCGGTGAAGCATGGTCTTGACGTTGCTTTGAGAAAAACCAGTGCGCTTTGCGATATCAGCGATTGATTCGTTGTACCAGTAGCGGCCCAAAAAGACAGCGCGCTTGTCTTTAGGGAGGCCTGCAAGGAACCCGTTGATGCATTCTGAGAGTTCCTCGCTGCGTTCGTCAGTTATGTTGCTGTTGTCAGGAATGCATTCGTTCATTTCCGAAGTCAGCTCCACAAGAATCGCCGAACGCTTTTGCGCTGTGTTTTTCTTGATCACGTCAAGAGCAGCATTTCGGCAGAGAGCGGCGAGATAGGCAAACAAACTATAGGGACGATTCGGGGGGATTGTATCCCATGCGCGGGCATAGGCATCGTTGACGCATTCTTCTGCATCTCTTCTGTCTGAGAGAAAGCGCATCGCGAACCTGAAAAGCCTCTCGTTGTAGCATTTCATAGTCTCGCTGATCGCGCTCTCATCCCGCGCGAAATACAAATCAATTATTCCTTTATCGTCCATTATCCCCATATTTGCCTTTCGCTCTTTACCTATAAGTAGAAATATGTGCCCGAAAGGTTACAAATAATTTTTCACGCCCTGTGAAGCGTTTTAATTATCATAATAAACAGAGGCCGGACTTTCATCCGATCTGGAGCAAACTTAAGCAAATCTTAAGAAGAAATTAAAAGTTTAAACGGAAAAGCCTTATTCTTCAGGCTTTTCAGGAGCCTTGGTTAGGATTACGATGGTCTCGATCTTGTCCGTCCACGGGAACATGTCGACGGGTTTTGCGATCTGCGCTTCATAACCCTGGGAGGTAAAACCCTGGAGGTCTCTTGCGAGAGTTTCAGGACAGCATGAGATATAAACTATCTTGGCGGGCTTAAGCTTGCCGCACGCCTTGATGAACTTCATCGTCGTTCCGGCTCTTGTGGGATCCAAGATAACGCAGTCGATCTTAGCGTCTGTTTTGGAGAGCTTATCCATATAAAGCGTGGCGTCGCCCAGAATGAATTCCGCGTTCTCGATCTTGTTGATCCTCTTGTTTTTCAAGGCATCAAGATATGCGGATTCCTTGATCTCAACGCCTGTTATCTTTCCTACGTAATCCGCGAAAGACAATGTCGTGGAACCCGTTCCGCAGTATGTGTCGATGCAGACTTCCGTGCCGTCAAAATCAGCAAGCCTGATCGCTTCGGAATAAAGGATCTGCGCCTGCTCGTGATTCGACTGCATGAACGAATCGGCTGAGACCCTGAACTTTTTTCCGAGGATCTCATCCATGATATAGCCGTTGCCTTTTACCTTCTTAACTTCATCACTGCCCAGGATCATTGAATCGTGGCGCTTGTTGATGTTGATAAGAAGAGTCGTGATCTCGGGATGGAGCTTCAACAACTCGTCAGTAAATATCTTCTTTTTCTTGAAATACGTGCTGCCGATAACCAGCACGACCATTACTTCTCCGGTCGCATCAGCGGTTCTGACGAGAACTCTTCTTAAGTCCCCGATGCCTTTTACTTCATCGTAAATGCTGATCTTAAAGCGCTCTGCGAGCTCGGCGCAGTCTCTGATAATTGCCGTTGCAATCTTATTCTCGATAAGGCATGAATCAGTCTCGACGATCCTGTGAGAACCTGATTCATAGGGACCGCAGATTATGCGGCCGTTCTTAAGTTTCTTAAAAGCGGAATGGACCTTGTTTCTGTAGTACAGAGGGTTCTCGCAGTGGTGGATGGGAAGCACTTCGCAGAAAGGTGAAATGAGCCTTTGGACTCTTTTTTCTTTCGCAACCGACTGCTCGAAATAAGTCCTGCCCGCATAAGAGCAGCCCCCGCACTTTTTCGCCACGGGGCAGTTATTCCGAACTTTCAGAGCATCTAACAATCTGCTCTTGTCAGTCTCTTTCTGAGGCTTCATCAGACCTGCCTTCCAGCATTATCGACAACGTGCCTTAACAGGATCGCCGTCGTGATAGAACCTACTCCTCCCGGTACAGGTGTAACAGCATCTGCTATCTCTGATACCTTCTCATAATCGACATCTCCGCAGAGCCTGCCCTCTTCATCGACATTCATACCGACGTCGATGACGGTCTGGCCGGGCTTAACGTACTTGTCGGTGATCATTTTCGCAACGCCGCAGCAAGCGACGATGATGTCCGCATTCCTGCACTCTGCTTCAATATCTGCAGTCTTCGTGTGGCATACGGTAACTGTCGCATTGGCTGTCGTAAGAAGGAGCGCAACGGGCTTGCCGATAACAAGGCTTCTGCCTACTACTGTGACCTTCTTGCCCTTCGTCTCGATCTGGTAGTGCTTGATCAGCGCCATAACCGCTTCAGCCGTACAAGGCGCAGCACAGTCAGGAACGCCTGCGAGGACATTTTCCATGTTTCTGATATCCATGAAATCCGAATCCTTGCCCGGATCGATCGTCCTTCTCATATGCTCATCAGACAGAGGCTTCGGCAAAGGTCTGAATACGAGGATGCCGTGAACCTCAGGATCGTTGTTGATGCCGTCGAAAGTCTTATCCAGCTCTTCCTGCGATACACCTGCATCAAGAGCAGTTACTTCAACATCAACGCCTGCTGTCTCAAAGCGCTTCAGAACGCCTCTCTCATATGCCAGGTCATCTTCCCTCGCGCCAACGCGGAGGATAGCAAGCTTGGGATTTACGCCCTTGCCCTTAAGATCTTCTACCTTGACCTTGATCTCTTCTACGATCTTGTCTGCAACTTCCTTGCCGCCTAATCTCTGCATTCTTATTACCCGCCGATCAAAACCTTTTTTACTTCCGCATAGACTCTGGTGCAGATTTCAGATGTCTCATTTACGAGATCGTCCGTCTTCTTGTTCAGGTCTTCTGCATAGCTTCTGTCCTTCATGGACTTTGTGTTGATATAAACATTCATCGCAGCGCCCTTGGCAGCCGTATCACAAGCTGCAGCAGCAACGCCTACGTCACTTATCGCAAGTCTGGAACCGATAACAGCAAGGCGCTCTAAGATCTTCGCTGTCTCATTTGCCTTAACGACAACTTCATAAGGAGCCGTGCTCGCATCTTTCAAAACAGCTTCCAGGATCTCGTCTCTTCCTTCCTGTTCCTTAGGAATGGAATATGCTTTTGCGAGGGGTGCGAAAACCTCCTCGTCCTTCTTGCCCAAAGCCTCAAACTCTTTTACGAGCGCGCCGCACTTGGCAATCGTTGCTTCGATCTCTTCCTGGTACTCGGCATACTTCTTCTTGCCGCTCGTGAGGTTTCCTACCATCGAACCCAAAGCTGCAGCAATACCGCCGCATACAGCTGAAGCCCCGCCGCCTCCGGGTGTAGGTGCACCTGAAGCAAGCTCTGTCAAAAATACGTCTACTGTTCTGTTTTCCATGATTACAAACTCCATAGTTTTTACCAAGCTATAGTACATTATAATTTATCTGATGTTTAACAGACATAGTGAAAACAAGGTCTGATATAATAAATTATGATAATGGAATGCCTTGTTTTCTAGTACTTCTATATGTTCAGGTGACATATGACAGATACCAACTATAAAAAGACATCAAAGCTTGTAATAGCATTAGTGATCATGGTGATTACCGGTTCTCTTTTGGGATTTGCGATGGCAAGATTCACAGGCAAGAATACTCTTGATGTGCGTTTTCGGAAAACTGTATGCCTTGCTGAAGACATATATATTGAGCATCCGGAGCACCAGATCTCCAACTATTATGATGATGAGAATGTTGAAAAGGGCACACCTCTGTTGATCCCTGCGGGAACAGAAGGAAATGTCGAAGCTGATTTCTGGTATTACAGTGTCTACAGTTCCGATGGCGGTTATAACGAGTTTCTCAGGAAAAAAATAACAAATGTAACTGTCAAATTCCGTTTGGAAAAAGGAACAATCAGAGTAAGATTTATTGAACAACCGGAAGAATCTTATAGAACATATGATGTTACACAATATGGTTTTGATGGTGGCAAGCGTACTGTTACTTTTACGGATCTTACCCAAGAATTTGATTCTTACAAGCTCGAGTCATATGACGCTACGCTTGAAGAAATCAATAAAGCAATCAGCGATTATCATTCCAAATGGATTTCAAGAGAGATAACAGGAACCGTCATAGGCTTGGCCATTACTCTTATCATTACTGGAATCTTTATTCTCATCCGTAAAAACTCACTGGAAGTAACAATAGACTCAACACTCTTTGGGATAATAACTGCCATAGATGTTATCCTGATAATTGTCACTGCCTATTTCTTATATATCTTTACACGCTTGCTATGAATATAAGCAAAAAAGTTCCAATAATCGTAACTATAGTTTTAGTGTTGATCTGGGTCTTCAGTGGTTACATGTCCGCAGAGCGCATAGAAGGCAAATCAGCTGCTCCTGCATTCTTTTGGGAAGCTAAACTTACAGAAGACGTCACGGTTATTGACATGAATAAAGTTTTAGATGCTTCTCTTTCTGATGAGAAAGAATACGATCACACGGATATTCCGGCCGGAACAGCCGGACAAGCATTTGTAAGTTACAGCCGGCGTCATCATGCAATCAATGATCCCGAAAACGATGTTCATTCATTTAGAGTGAGTTTTAATATAAATGAGGAAAATATCTCTGCTTATATATCAACCGGTCCGGAAACACAGCTAAGTGACGACAAGATTCACTATAAGAAATTTGAAAACCATGAAGAGCTCGTCTCCGAATACAATCAGAAAGTCAATGAGGCTAATGCTGAATGGAGAAATCAGCTCATAATGCGAATACTGACCGGTTTGATCGTCGCTGCTGTTTTTTCAGCTGTTTTCTTTATTGAATGTATAGTTGCCAACAAGATAAAAATGCATCCCGTTGTATTTGGCATACTATGTTTCATTTTTGTCTTGTTGCTTCTGGCTGCATTGTTTTGCGGAATCATTTTCTGATTAATTGTTGAAATAAAAAAGGCGGTCTGTTGACCGCCTCATTATTTACTGGATAATTCTCTTTATCGCTTTGATCTTCATCATGTCGAGCTTACCGTAAACTACTTTGCCCTTTGTGGAAGATGCGTGGATAACCTGACCGTTACCGACGTAGATCGCAACATGGCCGCAGTAGCTGCCGTAGTCGTAGCAGATGACGTCGCCCTTCTTGATCTCGCTTCGGGGAACGCTGACGCCGGACTTCTTCCAGATCTGCGTAGCGCCGTGCGGCAAGGAGATACCTACCTGGGCGTAGCAGTACATTACGAGACCTGAGCAGTCGATTCCCTTTGAGGAAGCTCCGCCGAACTTATACTTAACGCCGAGCATGGACTCTGCGATGGATACGATACTGTCACCATTCTTACCGCTGATCTTCGGGAGCTTCTTGGTGTTGCCGTACTTTGTGCCGGAACTCTTGCTGCTGCTCTTGCTTGTAGACTTCGGCTTAGGTGTTGGAGTAGGTGTGGGCGTCGGCGGCGCGCTGGTTGTTGTATAAGACTTGTATACATAACCTGTCTTGCCGCTTGTTGTCGTTACCTTGTACCACTTGTCGCCGACGATAGCCGTGCAGTGGAGTCTGGCATCCTGGTTAACGACCGCAACCTGAGCTGCGGATGTGGAAGGCTCAGATCTAACGATGAGGCTTCCTGTATCAACCCAAACGGTTCTGTCGACTTTGACAGAGACCATGGTGTCCTGAATAGAATTAGTAAGTACGAAACCTTCCTTGCCTGCTTCAGTCTTGATCCTGGACCATGTATCGCCTACACCCGTTCTTGTGACCTGCTGGCCCAAGTGGAGAGATACGAGTGTCTTGGAATCCATGTTAGGAGTTTCCTTGAGGATAGACTGGTTGGCTCTTACATAATATGTGGAGTTATCAGGTGTGAAGAACTCAGGATCCAAAAGCTCGATAGGGAGATTTGAATCGTCGTACTGCTGATAAACAACGAACTTAGGAATATCTGCATAGCTGGATGTTCCGGAAGTTTCCTTATTCTCTGTGGAATCGGGTCCCTCGCCGGGTTCTCCGGGTTCACCGGGCTCTGATCCGTCAGGCTCTCCGGGCTCTCCAGGCTCTGATCCGTCGGGTTCACCAGGTTCTCCGGGCTCACCGGGTTCGCCGGGCTCTGATCCGTCAGGTTCACCGGGCTCTCCGGGTTCGGATCCGTCGGGCTCGCCAGGTTCGGTAGCGTCAGGCTTTTCGATATTGTCAGCGCTTACGAGCTGGTCAGCACTGTCAACGAGGGCCCAGTCTTCAAGAACGACTTCGCCGCTGTCGATCTCCTGTACACCGAAAACTGACTGATATGCACGTGAAACTACGAGAGAAGGACTTAATCCTTCACGAAGACCTATAGGCAGGCAGATGATAGGAAGGGCTGCAAAAAAGCCCGTAGCGACAGCTACGATATGCTGCTTTCTGTTATGTTTAAATACTACCTTCTTCATTTATCACCAATTTCCCAAATCTAATAGGTCAATCTAATTATACTATCCGCGTTTGATGCTTTTTGAGGCAATTCTCAGGCTCGAAAGAACCGATTTGCCTAAAAATGCCGCTTCCGCATACAAAAACGCCGGAGGAGAAAATACCCCTCCGGCGTCATTATAAACTTTGGGAGCCCGCTGTTGCTTTACAATTGCGGGACAAAGTAATTACTTCTTGTCTTTAAGACCGTCAGCTTCGAGCTGTGACTCTAAACGATCCTGCTCGTCAAGGAGCTCATTGCGGGCCTGAACCTGATCGAGATAGTCGTTAGCGAACAGCTCTGTGTCGCTCTCTGCTTCACCGTACTCGTGGCCTGTGATAAGCTTGCTGTTTGCCTTGATAACAGGAACAGCAGTGATATCACTGTGAGCCTTGATACCTGTACCTGCAGGGATGAGCGCACCGATGATAACGTTCTCCTTGATACCGATGAGCGGATCAACCTTACCCTTGATAACAGCGTCTGTAAGAACCTTAGCTGTTTCCTGGAAGGATGCAGCTGACATGAAGGAGTCAGAAGCGCTTGCGGCCTTAGCGATACCGAGGAGGATCGTCTTGCCGTTAGCGGGTCTCTTACCCTGCTCTTCGCAGTCTCTGTTTCTGGAGATGAAGTTATACCAGTCAACAGTTGTACCTGTCATGAAGCCTGTATCACCCGGATCGTCGATCTGGACTCTTCTCATCATCTGCTTTGTGATGATCTCGATGTGCTTATCGTTGATGTTTACACCACCACCTGTGTAGTAAACCTTTGTGATCTCAGAGATGATGTACTTCTGAACGGCACGGATATCCTTAACTCTGAGGATTTCCTTAGGATCGATCTTACCGTCGATGATCTGATCGCCGGCTTCGATTACCTGACCGTCAGTAACTGTAAGTGTTGCGTGAGAAGGAACCTTGTATTCCATCTTCTCGATCGGGTTGCCCTTAGCATCCTTGATCGGCTCAACACCCTCATCATATACAGGTGTTACAACGATAGTCTTCTGCTTTGTCTTCTCGTTCTCAACGATCTTAACAGAACCCGGAACGGAAGAGATGATACCGTGACCCTTAGGATCTCTTGCTTCGAAGATCTCTGTAACTCGAGGGAGACCCTGAGTGATATCTTCACCGGAAGCAGCGATACCACCGGAGTGGAACGTTCTCATCGTAAGCTGTGTACCAGGCTCACCGATTGACTGAGCTGCGATGATACCGACAGCTTCACCAACTGCAACAGGACGGCCTGTAGCGAGGTTGATACCGTAGCACTTTGAGCAGACGCCTCTTCTGGAGCGGCAGTCAAATACTGATCTGATCTTAAGCTTGCCCAAGTCTTCGATCTGCTGTCTGGAAAGGATCTTGCCTGCAGCTTCTGCCTCAGCAACCTTTGCAGCAACCTTCTTTTCGCGCTCTGCAAGCTTCTCAGGTGTCTCAGCACCCTTGATCTTAACGGAATCCTTAACAGCCTGTCTTGCCTCGTTAGCTTCCTTCTTTGCAAGCTCAACGGACTTGCAGATATCCTCTGCCTTAAGAGCGTCGATAAGTTCGTTCTTCTTAACGATTACTTCGCCTGTCTGGTAGTTAATGATGTCTTCAGCTGCATAACGGCCATAGAGACGGTCGTTAAGGGACTTGATAACGTTAGTGTGCTTGTTGGAAACCTCTGTGATCTCCTTAACCCATGTGAAGTCATCAGTACCGCAGTCTTCTTCTGTAACAACAACTGCCTGAGCAACGTCAACGAGACGTCTTGTAAGGTAACCTGACTCAGCTGTCTTAAGAGCTGTATCGGAGAGAGCCTTACGGGCACCGTGTGAGGAGATGAAGAACTCGAGCACGTTCATACCTTCACGGAGGTTGGACTTGATCGGGATCTCGATCGTGTTACCGGTTGTATCCTGCATGAGACCACGCATACCTGCGAGCTGCTTGATCTGGTTGTTGGAACCACGGGCACCGGAGTCAGCCATCATTCTGATCGGGTTGTAGATGTCGAGGTTGTCCATCAACGCCTTTGTGATGTTGTTTGTAGTCTCAGACCAAACCTTAGTAACTTCGTTGTGACGCTCTGTCTCTGTGAAGAATCCTTCTTCAGCAGCTTCGTTGATCTCTTCAACTCTCTCGTCACCTTCAGCGATC
>JAFYJX010000081.1 GCA_017537905.1 Clostridiales bacterium
ACAGGGTAGATGTTCTCACCGCCTGATACGATAACGTCCTTCTTACGGTCAACGAGGAAGTAGAAACCGTCTTCATCCTGGCGTGCCATGTCGCCTGTGAAAAGCCAGCCGTCTCTTAATGTTTCCTTTGTTGCTTCAGGGTTCCTATAGTATTCGAGCATTACGCCGGGGCCCTTGACGCAGAGCTCACCGACCTCGCCCTGAGGTACGATGTTGCCTTCTTCGTCAACGATCTTGCACTCCCAACGGTAACCGGGAACGCCGATAGCGCCGACCTTGTGTGTATTTGCGAGACCCAAGTGAACGCAGCCTGGACCGGTTGATTCAGAGAGACCGTAGTTTGTATCGTACTGATGATTCGGGAAGTAATCCTTCCAGTGACGGATAAGTGACGGAGGTACGGGCTGTGCGCCGATGTGCATAAGACGCCACTGATCGAGCTTGTAATCCGAGAGCTTTAATTCGCCTCTGTCCAATGCATCGAGGATATCCTGAGCCCACGGTACGAGGAGCCATACGATAGTGCACTGCTCGTCGGATGCTGCCTTGAGGATTACTTCAGGCTTTGTACCCTTAAGGAGTACTGCCTTGGAGCATGTCCACAAAGAACCCATCCAGTGGAACTTGGCGCCTGTGTGATAGAGAGGCGGGATGCAGAGGAAGCAGTCGTTCTTGCCTGTCTCATGGTGGATGGCTTCCATCTCAGCTGCCTGTGTAAGGCTTCTGTGAGGGTGCAGGATCGCCTTGGGGAATCCTGTAGTGCCGGATGAGAAGTAGATAGCTGCATAGTCTTCTTCAGTAAGTTCGATCATGGGATCCCTGCTGGAGTAGTCAGCTACCTGCTGCCAGTAATTTTCTGCGAACTCGGGAGCCTGGCCGTCACCTACATAGAGGAGAAGTCTGTCCTTTGTGAGTTCTTCTGCATTGATATTAAGTCTGTCTACGAATTCAGGACCGAAGAACATAACTGAGATCTCGGCCAGATCCGCACAGTAAGAAATCTCGTTTGCCGTGTATCTGAAATTGAAGGGAACTGCGATAGCACCGGTCTTTAAGATACCGAAATAGATAGGAAGCCATTCTAAGCAGTTGAACATAAGGATGGCAACTTTGTCGCCCTTCTTGATGCCTCTGCCCAGGAGCATATTTGCTACTCTGTTGGACTTTTCGTCGAAGATCTGCCAAGTGATCTCATGACGGTAAGGCATGGACTTTGTCTGCTGGACAAGGTCGAATTCCTTAAAGGAGATCTTTCTTGTGTCTTCCATTGTGGGGTTAAGTTCTACGAGCGCTACTTCATCGCCGTGTTCACGTGCGTTGCGTCTCAATAAATCCATTACTGGCATGTTTATTCCTCCCTTGTGTCCTACTTCTTACATAGGGCCAAAAACAATATTAACATCACCTAATTGGTTGTTCAATAAAAAACTGATTATTACATAATTCTTAAGGCTGTTTTATAATATTAGGGTTGCGAAAAATGGAGGGTAAAGTTCTTGTTCAGGAAATTGCTTAAATCTTTACGTCAGTACAAGAAACAGTCCGTCCTGTCTCTCGTATTCATCATCGGAGAGGTTATTCTCGAAGTGGTAATTCCTTTTATTACTGCCCAGATGGTCAATAATTTTAGAGACGGTGTGCAGATGGACATGATCTTGCAGACTGGCGGTCTTATGGCCATAGCTGCCATATTGTCACTCGTATGCGGTGCTCTTGCAGGTAAGTTCTCTGCCCAGGCTTCGGCCGGATTTGCAGGAAACTTAAGAGCCGACATGTTCAAGAAAGTCCAGAAGTTTTCTTTTGGAAACATCGACAAGTTCTCCACGTCTTCTCTTGTTACGAGAATGACGACGGATATTACCACAGTTCAGAATGCGTTCATGATGATGATACGTATCGCGGTAAGAGCACCGATGATGTTTATTTTTGCTATCATCATGGCATATGTTCTCGGAGGCTCACTTGCCACAACATTCGTTATCGTAGTTCCGGTCCTTGGTATCGGACTTGTTATCATCGGTAAGCTCGCGATGCCCGCCTTCCGCGCTGTTTTCAAGAAGTACGACAAGCTCAACGAATCGATCGAGGAGAATGTCCGCGGAATGCGCGTGGTAAAGGGCTTTGCCAGAGAGTCTTACGAACAGGAGAAGTTCGGCAAGGCTTCAGATAACATCAGGAAAGACTTTACAAAGGCTGAGAGGATCGTCGGACTTAACTCTCCTCTGATGGAACTCTGCCTCCACTTTAATGTTATTTTCGTTCTTTACATCGGTTCGAAGATCGCGGTCTCCACACACGGTGTCGAGATCGACGTCGGACAGATCTCCGCCCTTATGACATACGGATTCATGGTCCTCATGTCACTCATGCTCGTATCCATGGTTTACGTTATGCTCACGATGTCCATCGAGGCAGCAAAGCGTATCGTTGAAGTTTTGGAAGAAGAGCCTTCCATCTCCAATCCCGAGAATCCTGTCATGGAAGTCAAGGACGGCTCCATCGATTTCCAGGATGTCGCTTTCAAATATTCCGAGAAGGCTGCGAGAAATGCGCTCTTTGATATCGACCTTCATATCGACAGCGGAATGACAGTCGGAATCTTAGGCGGTACGGGTTCATCGAAGACCACTTTGATCCAGCTCATCCCGAGACTTTATGATGCTACCGAAGGCGAAGTCAGAGTCGGAGGCGTTCCCGTTAAGGATTACGACGTTAAGACTTTAAGAGATGCGGTTTCCGTAGTTCTCCAGAAGAACGAGCTCTTCTCCGGCACCATTGCTGATAATCTGAGATGGGGTAATGAGAATGCCACTGACGAGGAAATCGTTACTGCATGCAAGATCGCCCAGGCTGATGAATTCATATCTGCGTTCCCTGACGGCTACAACACATATATCGAGCAGGGCGGTACAAACGTATCCGGCGGCCAGAAGCAGAGACTCTGTATTGCCAGAGCACTTTTGAAGCGCCCGAAAATACTGATCCTCGACGACTCGACATCCGCAGTCGACACCAGGACCGATGCTCTGATCAGAAAGGGATTCAAGGAATATATCCCTTCCACGACTAAGATCATTATCGCCCAGAGAGTTGCTTCCGTTCAGGACTGCGACATGATAATCATCATGGACGGCGGCATGATCGCGGGCAAGGGAACTCACGAAGAACTCCTCAAGTCGAGCATTATCTACCGTGAGATCTATGAAGAACAGACGAAGGGAGGATCAGACGATGAGTGAAAAGACTAATGCTCCCAAGAAAAAGATAGAAGCAGCACCCGCACCCGGCGGAAGAGGCAGAGGCCCCGCATCAATGGGCCAGATCTCCGCATCAATGGGAAGCCTTAAGAGAGTCGTTAAGATGTATCTTAAGCAGTTCCCCGTACTCACATGGGTAGTTGCTCTCTGCATCATCTACAACTCGGTTGCTGCTGCCATCCCCAGCATATTCCTTCAGAAGGTAATCGATATCATTAACCGTTATATCGAAGCAGGCGACTGGGCATCAGCCAAGATCGAGCTCGTTTCTTTGTTGATCCCTCTTATCATCATCTATGCAGGTGCAGCGGTCTTCAGCATTTTGCAGGCCCAGCTTCTCGCGTACATGACGCAGAAGTTCCTGCATAACCTCAGAACAGACCTGTTCAACAAGATGCAGACTCTGCCTCTCAGATATTTCGATACACATAAGCACGGCGACATCATGAGCCACTACACCAACGATATCGATGCATTAAGACAGCTCGTATCAATGGCACTGCCGAATATCTTAAGATGCGCAGTCGTAGTCATTGCAGTATTCTTCATCATGATCTACTACAGCTTGTGGCTGACTCTTATCATGATCATCGGCATCATCGCGATGGTATTTGTCACGGGCAAGGTCGGTGCAGGCTCTGCAAAGTACTTCATGAGACAGCAGAAGGCAGTTGCTGCTACTGAAGGTTTTGTCCAGGAGATCATGAACGGCCAGAAGGTCGTTAAGGTCTTCAACCACGAGGGCAAAGTAACTGAGGAATTCAATAAGCTCAACGACGGTCTTGCCGAAGACAGCGGCAAAGCCAACACTTATGCGAATATCCTGGCACCCATCATCGGCAACATCGGAAACATCGCTTATGTACTCCTTGCAGTAGTAGGAGGAATGCTGATCCTTTTCAACGCTCCGAACGTCGCATTGTCCGGCATGGTAATCGGAACGGATATCGTAGTTCCTTTCCTTAACATGAGCAAGCAGTTCATGGGCAACATCAACCAGCTCACGATGCAGATGAACGCCATCGTTATGGCAGGTGCCGGTGCAGAGAGAGTTTTCGAGCTCTTAGATTCCGCTCCTGAGACTGACGACGGTTACGTAACGCTCGTTAACGCCAATATCGCTGCTGACGGAACGATCACTGAAGCTGACCACAAGACAGGCCATTGGGCATGGAAGCATCCTCATAAGGCAGACGGCACTATCACTTATACAGAACTTAAGGGCGACGTGCTGCTCGACGATGTTGACTTCGCATACGATCCCGAGAAGCAGGTCCTTTTCGACGTTTCAGTATTCGCGAAGCCCGGCCAGAAGGTCGCTTTCGTCGGTGCTACAGGTGCGGGCAAGACAACGATCACCAACCTCATCAACCGCTTCTACGATATTGCTGACGGCAAGATCCGTTACGACGGCATCAACGTCAACAAGATAAAGAAGAAGGACTTGAGAAGATCATTAGGACTCGTTCTGCAGGAGACAAACCTCTTTACCGGAACAGTCATGGAGAATATCCGCTACGGCAAGCTCGATGCTACTGACGAAGAGTGCAAGGAAGCAGCTAAGCTCGCAGGCGCAGCTGACTTTATTGAGCGTCTCCCTGAAGGATACAACACGATGCTCACAAACAACGGTTCCAACTTCTCACAGGGCCAGAGACAGCTTTTGGCCATTGCGAGAGCCGCTGTTGCAGATCCGCCGGTAATGATCCTCGATGAGGCTACGTCTTCGATCGATACACGTACGGAAGCAATCGTTCAGCGCGGCATGGATAAGCTCATGGAAGGCAGAACGGTATTCGTTATCGCTCACCGCCTCTCGACCGTAATGAACTCCGATGTCATCATGGTATTGGATCACGGCAAGATCATCGAGCGCGGTTCACACGAGCAGCTGATCGCAGAGAAGGGTACGTACTACCAGCTCTACACAGGCGCGTTTGAACTCGAATGATGTTTTTCTCAGCTCTCGACCGACGCTTTCAGCGTGTCGAATTGAGCTTCGAAAAAACATCATTCTCGGACAGAAGAGAAACATAGAAGAGGTTGCCGCAAAGCAGCCTCTTTTGTTTGCTCGCCTAGTACCCGTACTGATGATATAATCCGATTAAGGAAGAAAAAGGGATAGCAGGTATAAAAGGTTTAACGGCATGAAAAAACGTTTAGCGGCAATTTCTTCAATAGTTGTTTTTTCATTACTTATGACATCGTGCGGCCAGCCCGGCAGCGGTGGCAAAAAGAATCCGTTTGATGACGATATCACCACGTCGTCTTCTATACCTTTGCCGACACCCTACATTCCTACGGGAAAGCCCTCCCACAATCTCAATTATGTTGATGTAAAAGCCACTTTCGATGATTTCTATGTAAATGATTTCACTCAGCCGTGGGGTGTTGACAAGAAGCTGCGCATGGCCACCGGCGATGTCGACAATTACTTCGTTTATGTTGCGCTTGATATGTACAATAACCAGGTCAACGAGAACCTGAATTATATCTCCACGGTAACCAAGCCTACCATCAAAGTCTATCGTGACGAAGACATCCCTGATTATCTGGTCTACGAGGTCAATTATGAACAGATCTTCCCGATCTATACCAGAGAGCCGTCTTTTGTTGCAACTTCATTTTTCTCGTATCACAATGTCGAGTTTATTGATTTCTATACAGGAACGGTAATCCCGTCCGTTTATCTCTCGACGTCGATAAACAGCTTTGGTGTAACCGGCAACTTCATCTATAAAGGTAACAAGTATAAGCTCGAATACTATGAATTCCGCAGCACCGAAGTCTTGGATGCAAACCTCAAGACCGACACGGACGGATCGATCATAAGATCCCAGACAGTAAAGATAATGTCCACGTCGTATTTCATCGTTCCGGAGTTCTACGACGGACTCCTCATGTGTGTTTATATCGCAAACGACACCAACAGGCCTGTTAAGGAACTTATCGAAGAGAACAATCCTGATTTTTGCCCGCCTGAACCTTTCGGAGATGACGAGAATCCTGACGATTATGTGTTCTTCGGAATAACAGCACCTAAATAAAAAATAAGAGGCCGCATGGCCTCTATTTTTATTATTTCTTTTCGCCGGGCTGCTCGATGCCTGAGGTTAAGAGCTTTACCGCTATGGCGCACTCGATCCTCTTTTTGAAGATATCGCAGCCCATCTCGTAGATGCCGTTGATATCGCCTGAAGCGTGATAGGAATTGGCAGCGCAGCCTCCGGAGCAGTAGAGCTTGGCCCAGCAGTCATTGCATTCGGGACGGCTGTAGGCATTGCAGGAAGCGAACTTGTCCTGAAGCTCAAGGTTCTTTACGCCCTCGTAGATGGAGCCCATCTTGTAAGCTTCGTCACCGACGAACTGGTGGCAGGGGTAGAGATCGCCCCAGGGAGTTACAGCCAGGTACTCTGTGCCGGAGCCGCAGCCTGCGATCCTCTTGTAGATGCAGGGGCCGCATGTGAGATCCAGCATATAGTGGTAGAAGGTAAAAGGTCTGCCTTCCTTGTAGCGCTCGACCATGAGTCTGGCGAGCTCTTCGTACTGCTCGAAAACTATAGGCAGATCTTCTTTCGTAATAGCAGAAGGGCTGGAAGGATCAGTAACAACAGGCTCCATTGAGAGCTCTGTAAAACCGAGGTCCAACATCTGCTTAATATCGTTTACGAAATCTGTGTTGAAGTGCGTGAAAGTGCCGCGCATGTAGTAGCTTAAGTTACCTCTCTTGGCCACGAACTTCTGGAAGTTCGGAACGATCCTGTCGTAGGAACCGTGGCCTGCGTAGTCGACCCTGAAACGGTCATTGACTTCCTTACGGCCATCCAAAGAGAGAACGACATTGTGCATTTCGCGATTAGCGAATTCAGTGACCTCATCGTCCAATAAAACGCCGTTTGTTGTAAGCGTGAAACGGATATTCTTGTTGTGGATCTTCTCCTGTTCACGGCCGTAAGCAACGAGCTGCTTTACAACGTCCCAGTTCATGAGAGGTTCGCCGCCGAAGAAGTCGATGTCGAGGTTCTTGTGGAAACCTGAATTCTCAATGAGGAAGTCGATTGCCTTTTTGCCGACCTCATAGCTCATAATGGCGCGCTCGCCGTGGTACTTGCCCTGGCTCGCAAAGCAGTAGGAGCAGTTGAGGTTGCATGTGTGGGCAACGTGGAGGCACAAAGCCTTGATCTTGATGTTCTTCTTTCTGAAATCCTTGGCTAAGTGCTCGTATTTGTCGGGAGCATAGAGTTTACCAGCTGTCTTAAGATCATCGATGTCGGCGATGCATTCTTCGGCATCTTCTCTTGTGATGCCGTGCTTTTCGACCGCTTTTGTGATGACGTCTTCAGCGGGCTCGTTTTCGTACCATTGGATCATGTCATAGGCGACTTCGTCGACCATGTGAATAGAACCCGAATAGCAGTCGAGCACGATGTTAAGACCTTCGAATTGATAACAGTGGATCATGTAAACTCCCGATTTCATAAAAAAAGGTCCCACATAAAATGAGACCTCTTAGGCTTCAAGATAAATTCAGCTTATTTATTGAGCTGCTCGCAAGGCTGGTTAGCAACACCGCAAGATGTCTTGCATGCAGACTGGCAAGATGTCTGGCACTCGCCGCATCCGCCTTCCTTAGCTGACTTCTCGAGATCTCTTGTCTCAACT
>JAFYJX010000082.1 GCA_017537905.1 Clostridiales bacterium
ATGGGTACCAGAATCGTAGTTATGAAGGACGGCTTCATCCAGCAGGTTGACTCTCCTACGGAGCTCTATGACAACCCGGTTAACACATTCGTAGCAGGATTCATCGGAATGCCTCCTATGAACTTCATCAACGCAGTTATCAACGTTGAAGGTTCTGATGTATTCGTTTCTTTCGAGAACGTTACAATCAAGCTTCCTGAGAGATATGCAGTTGAGGAAGTTATGGAGCGCGACGGTCAGGAAGTTATCTTCGGTGTTAGACCTGAGGCAATCACAGATGATATTACATACGTTACAGATCACCCTGAGTCTGCATTCACAGCTGACGTTGACGTCGTCGAAATGCTCGGTGCTGAGACATACCTCTACGTTACAGTTAACGGATCACTCCCGCTCACATGCCGCGTTGACCCTACAACTTCTCAGTCCGCAGTTGGTCAGGTTGTTGACCTCGCAGTTGACTCTAACCGTATCCACCTCTTCGACAAGGATACAGAGCAGAGCATCATTTCCTAATAGTAATCTAACTTTAGAACCTCAATTCAGAGGCCGTGAATTCCAAAAAGAGTTCACGGCCTCTTTTTATGTGGCAAATCAGTGTCAGATCGCTTCAAAACTTGCACCTTTTAAAGAAAAATAATATGATTTAATGTAGCGTTTTATGGACGTTCATATTTGCTTCTTGAGAGGTGGAAACCATGGAAGAGATAAAGAAATGCATGCGTCAGGTAAAAACAATTATTTCCGCTAACTGCGGAGTGATTGACACGGCCGGTAAGATCTTAGCTGCAACGAATGAGATCGGTGAAGAAGAAACAGATCCTTCCTTCAGAGCAGTCGTATCTTCCGATAATCTTTTTGCTTCCACCGCTGACAGAACATATCTGAAAGTATTCATCGGCGAACAGCTTAAGTACATTCTCTACATAGAGAGTACTGACCCCGATGCAAAGATCTCACTCCAGCTCATCGCGGAGTGGATGAAGACTCTCGTAAAAGAGAAGGGCACTGATGCGGAGAAGGCAATCTTCATCCGTAACGTTCTCCTCGATAACGAGATCAGATCCGAAGTTCCTATGATCGCCAGGGGATATAAGATCGACTGCAACAATCCGAGACTCGTTCTTGTTGTAAGAACTGCAGCCGAGCAGAGCGCTGAAGCATTTGAGATCCTGCAGAATCTCTACACGGATTCCGATATCGCAACAGTCATCTCCATGGATGATACGACAGCTATCGTTATCATCGATGCTCTCGAATCCCAGGTAAGTGAGGAAACAAAGGACAGCTTCATCGAAGAGACTTCACAGTCAGTATTGGCCTGTCTCACATCCGAAGGCTGCAAGGCTAAGGTTGCCGTAGGTTCTGTAGTAGGTTCCTTCATGGATATCAGCAAATCCTATTCAGATGCTATGACAGCTCTTAAGGTAAGCAAGATCTTCGACGGTGAGTCCGATCTCTCCAGATACGACAAGCTCGGTTTGGGCAGACTTATTTACCAGCTTCCTAAGCCCCTTTGCGAAATGTTCATCAGAGAAGTTTTCCCCAACGAAGCATTTAAGCAGTTGGACGAGGAAACAAGAACCACTATCGATACATTCTTTGCGAATGACCTTAACGGTTCCGAGACTTCAAGAGAACTGTTCGTTCACAGAAATACGCTCGTATACAGACTCGAGAAGGTGAAGACCAAGACAGGCCTTGACCTGAGAAAATTTGATGACGCGGTACTCTTTAAGATGGCCACAATGGTAAGAACCTACATTGACTATCTTAACGATACCAATGACAACAAGATCAGGTAAGCAAATTGATAGATTTTATTAACGTAGAGAAGACATATGCTTCAGGAGTTGAAGCCTTAAGAGGTATCAACCTAACTATTGAAGACGGCGAGTTCGTCTTCGTCATCGGCAAATCAGGATCAGGAAAGTCGACCCTTCTCAAGTGCATCACTTGTGAGGAGAGACCTACATCAGGCAAAGTTACTATCGATAATTTCGATATTTCACATATGAGCCGTGCGCTCGTACCTCATCTGCGCCGTAAGATCGGAATGATCTATCAGGATTTCCGACTTATAGAGACAAAAACGGTTGCAGAGAATGTAGCTTTCGCGGGCGAGATCATCGGCGTTCCCAAGCAGAGCTTGAACAATACGGTTCAGATCTGCCTGTCAGTCGTAGGACTTAAGGAAAAGGCAGACTGTTATCCCCAGGAACTCTCAGGCGGTGAGCAGCAGAGAGTTGCTATTGCACGCGCAATGGTAAACAACCCGAGCCTCATCGTAGCTGACGAACCTACGGGCAACCTGGACCCTGAAACATCCGAAGCGATCATGGCAATGCTCCTTGAGATCAACAGGAACGGCAATACAACGGTAATCATCTGTACTCACGACAGCACGATGGTTGACCGTATGAAGCAGAGAGTTATTGAGATCGAAGACGGTCTCATCACCAGAGACGAGAAGGACAGCGGATATAAGGGCGACCAGGAACACGAGACATACCAGCCCGTGGCTGCAAGAACTTCACTCTATGGCGGAGAGATCCCTGCCCAGGCTGTTTCATTTGGCGATGATGCCGAATACGGCGACGATTACGACGATGCAGAATACGCTGATACCAAGCCCGCTGTTCGTCCTGTCGGTGTAATGTTCGGCGAAAAGAATGTTAGAGAATATGCTCCTGTCGAAGAGTCATTTAAGCCTGAGTTCGATCTCGATAAGGCTGTAGCTCCGGCAGAGGATCTTCCTGAAGAGGTAATCACGGAAGAAGTTATAGAGGAAGTAAAAACCCCTGTAGCGGATGACTTTACCGCAGTTAAGGATGAGCCCGTCATCAAGGCTGAACCCGTTGTTAAGGCTGAGCCTGAGGCTGAGAAAGAGCCTGAGATCAAGGCAGAACCTGCCGCCAAGGCGGAGGATCCCGCAGAATCTGAGCCTGAAGAGGAAGAAGCTCCCGTAAGGGCTGAGGTCATTGAGATCAATATTCCCGACAACACTACAAAGTTCTCTTTCGGTGACGAAGAGATGGCTGCTCCTGCAATTCCCAAGCAGGCATTCGACAGCAAGCCGGCATTAGATCCGGATCTCGATCCTGATGAGAGTTTTGCATATCCTGCTGAGGAAGCTGACAATTCCAGAGAAGTAAAGCGTGCATTCAAGCGCAGGGAAAAGGAAGAAAAGGCTGCTCTGAAGGAAGCAAAGCGCAAGGAAAAGCTTGATAAGAAGAAAAAGGTAAGAAGGACAGATTTCATGCCCGGAACCGATATTGATATGATCCCGGAGGATGACGACTAATGACCGGAAGAGCTTTTATAAATTCAATCAAAGAAGGCTTCCGCGGAATTATAAGACATCCGCTGGTAACGATAGCCTCGATCACGACCATCATGCTGATGCTCATTATCATGGGTGCTTTCTATATCTTCTCCGTTAATGCGAGAAGGATCATGACCAAGCTCTCGCAAAGACCTCCTATTGAGGTTTATATGAAGCTTCAGTGCACTGAAGAAGAGAGAAACTTTGTGGCACAGAACCTGCAGGCAAACCCTGATATCATTGAGTTTTCCATGTCTTCACCTGAACAGAATTACAATAACTTCAAGTCAAATCTCGGTTCATCTTCATCTATCCTTGATGATTTTGACTATAACATGTATCTGCCTTATACATTCAGCTTAAGGCTTCAGGATCCTTCAAAAGCTAATGAAGTTTGTGCTGAAGTTGCAACATATACAGGCGTTTCAAAAGTCTCCCAGGAAAGCAACGTCATGACTTTCCTTACGAAGGCATCGAGGATCGTAAATATCGCCACTGCGGTATCTTTCTTCGTCCTGTTTATAATCGCATTGTTCATCATTTCGAACATGGTCCGTATCTCCGTATACTCCAGAGCATCAGAGATCGAGATCATGAAGTTCGTCGGTGCTACGAACAACTACATCAGATTCCCTTATATTACTGAGGGTGCTATTGTCGGTCTGTTCAGTGCATTGACATCCTGGGCGATAACTATCATTGCCTATCATTCGGTCTACGTTAAGACTATGAGCACGATCGATCCTTCAAGTTTCTATGCTCTTGCAACCACAAGATCACTTATGTGGCATGAGCTGGTTATCCTTGTGATCATGGGATTGATAATCGGTGCTGTGGGAAGCGGAATATCGGTACGTCAATATATCAAAGTGTGAGGCATATCATGATTAACACGGAAGCTATTGAGAGACGCGAGAAAAAGGGTAACAGGATATTGAAGAGAGCAGCGATGTTTATCGTCGCACTCCTTTGCTGTGTCGTTGCCACGGCTTCAAGTTCATGGCTCAGTTCAGAGCGTGTTGTTGCAGTCGGCGGCGTTCCGGTCATCGTCAATAAGGTTACCCAGGAAGATATTAATAACGCAAAGAAAAAGAGAGATAACGCCAAGGCTGATGCCAAAAAGGCTGCTGATAAGATCAACGAGCTGAAATCACAGAAGAATGCCCTTACGGGAGAGCTCTCCAAGCTTAACCAGGCAAATGCTGAGCAGAAGGCACAGTACGAACTTATCTATTCACAGTTACAGGCTGCTCTTGACGAGAAAGCTAAGGCTCTCGACGAGTATATCAGTGCCCAGGAGCACTTGGAGGCCCAGCAGAAACTCTTTACAGACAGAATCACGCTGATGTTCGAGTACCAGAAAAAGTCCACTTTGGAAGTACTCCTGGAATCTAACAGCCTTGCGGGATTCTTTACAAATCTTGAAGTAATCACTCTCATTGCCGATGCTGACTCACAGGCAATTGACGTGCTCCAGGTTGCATTGGACGATGCGCAGCTCCAGGCTGACATCAAGCTTCAGTATGCTGAGGAGATGCAGGGCATAGCTGATGAGAAGCAGAAGCAGTTAGATGAATTAAAGAAGCTCATCGGCGAGACGGAATCTACGTTAAGCGATGTCGAATCCAATATCGATTCATGGGAAAAGAAGGAAGACGAGCTTGAAGAAGAAGCTAAGAAACTTGAAGACAAGATCAAGAAGCTTCAGACCCAGTACAACAAAGAAAACGCAGCTTCAGGCGGCGGCGGAGCCGGAACGTCTTCATTTAACAGCAAGGGAACCAAGACCGTAGGCGGTGTCACATGGCGCTGGCCCACATATACCACAAGCATTACTTCTTACTACGGATACAGAATCCATCCGGTCTACAAGACCAAGAAGTTCCACTCCGGTATAGATATCGGCGCCGGATACGGCGATACGATCATGGCAGCTGCATCAGGTACAGTAATCCTCGTTTCCGAGCCCGTAGAAGGTAAGAACAAGGGTGGTTCTGGTTACGGCAACTACTGTATTATCGACCACGGCAACGGATATACGACACTCTACGGCCACGCAAGAGATATCTATGTCAAGGAAGGCCAGAAGGTTTCCCGCGGCAAGGCGATCGGCGAAGTAGGAAGCACAGGAACTTCCACAGGCGCACACCTTCACTTCGAAGTCCGTATTAACGGAGGAACAACAAATCCTCTGAACTATCTGCCGTAATTCTTTATGGACGACAGTTTTTACGACATACTTGCAGGTCACTACGATGATCTTCAGATAAACGGAGATACTTCTGCCTGGGGGCCTTATATTCATGGGCTGATCTCAGATTACTGCAAGTCAGGGTCTTCATCCGTCACTGACCTCGGGTGCGGTACCGGAGTCGTTACCAATTATCTTGCTTCCAAGGGTATGGATGTTACCGGCGTTGACCTGTCTCCGGATATGCTCTCTATAGCTTCTTCAGGAGATGAGACAGGAACGGTTTCCTGGATCTGTGCCGATATCACCGAATATGAGGGACCTTTGTGCGGCTGCTTTATCTCGACCATGGATACGGTCGGACACATAACTGACAGCATCAGTCTCGCGAAAATGTTTTCCATGGTGTCTGACAGCCTTGAAGAAGGCGGCGTATTTATCCTTGATACGACTACAAAGCATCACTTTGAAGAGTCTTTGGGAGATAACGTTTTCTACGAGGATTACGATGACTTTACTCTGCTCTGGGTAAATCATTACGATAAGGAAAATAAGATCAACCATGCCGAACTCACTCTTTTCGAGCTCTGCGAAGATGATCTTTATGAGAGATATGACGGCGAACTTACCGCCAGGTTCTATTCTCCCGAAGAGATAGAAGATATGGCATCTAAGGCCGGACTTAAGAAACTTGTAGTATTCGGCGAGCTTAACAGGGAAGAGCCAAAGAGCAGCGATGAACGCATTTTCTTTGTGTTCGGTAAGTAATTTATATATATAGGAAGATCGAAATGGCAGACAACGTATACTACGTTCCGGGTGCGCCCGAAGATTTAAAGAAAGACCACATCGTAAGAGCTGAAGGCTTAAACGGTCTGGTAAAGTGTCTTTGTGTAAGCACAAAGAAGGTATGCGAGACTGCCAGGGTCATGCACCAGATGACTCCCGCGGCAACTGCCGCTCTGGGGCGCTTCATGACCGGATCGCTTCTTATTTCCGAATCAATGAAGAATCCGGGTGATACCCAGACTACGATAATCAGAGGCGACGGTCCGATAGAGGGCATGACCTGCGTTACGGATTTCGGCTTTAAGGTAAGAGCTTACCCCATGGAACCTGTCATTCCGACAGAATATCACCAGCCCGGCAAGATCAATGTCGGCGCCGCAGTAGGCAAGGGGAGCCTTACCGTTGTCAGAGATATCGGTCTTAAAGAGCCTTATGTCGGAGTATCTGAGCTCATGTCCGGTGAGATCGCCGAAGACTTCGCTTATTACCTTGCAAAATCCGAGCAGACCAGATCTGTTGTATCTCTCGGTGTCGTTATAGAGGGCGGCGAGGTAAGTGAAGCGGGCGGACTTATGGTCCAGCTTCTTCCCGGTGCAGGCGAAGAGGAGATCTCATATCTCGAGAAGAGAGCTTCCGGATTCCCGGAAATTTCTTTCCTTCTTAAGGAAGGTTTTACTCCCGCACAGATAATAGACCTGTTCATGGGAGATCCCGATCTCAAATATCTGGACGGACAGGAAGTCGAATTCAAGTGCAACTGCAGCAGGGAAAGAATGCTTTCAGGCCTTGCGGCACTAGGCAAAAATGATATTGAAGAGATCACAAAAGACGGCAAGCCGGTAGAGACGGTATGCAGATTTTGCAACAGTAAATATGTTTTTGAGCCTGATGAGCTGAAAAACATATAAATTTATGGGCAAAATTGTAAAAAAGTGCTTGCAAATCACAAAACAAGATAGTAGAATACCTTTCGCACGCGTCTAAAAAGGGATAATTCTGCCCTTTCGCACGGGTGATAAGGCTTTGATAACGGAGATTGCCACGAGGTAAGGCGCCGGCTGCGCGAAATCTTACGAGGTGGGGAACTTCGAAGGAGCCGAAGGCAGAGGATACGATCCGATGCCGTCTCGGAACCCTTAAGTCCGAGAGGTCGAAGCAGTAATTTACTGCCCAGAGAACCAAAGTGCCGCCTTAAGGTGGTAACTGGATAGTCTGGGTTTTTGAATGGAAAGCCAAGACACTCCCGACAGGGTTGAGAAAAAGAAATACAGCTTATAGTAAGGAGGCCAACAAAATGGCAACAAAGACAACAATGGTCAGAATTAAGCTCAAGGCTTATGATCACAAGATTCTCGACGAGAGCGCAAAGCTTATCGTAGACGCACTTGCTCGTGACGATGCAAGCTTCTCCGGTCCTATCCCGCTCCCTACAGAGAAAGAGGTAGTTACGATCCTTCGTTCACCTCACGTAAATAAGGATTCTCGTGAGCAGTTCGAGCAGAGAACACACAAGAGAATCATCGACGTCTATACACCGTCTTCACAGACGATGGATGACATTGGCAAGCTTGACATGCCTGCAGGCGTTTCTATTGAAGTAAAGATCAAATAATAACGCTTG
>JAFYJX010000083.1 GCA_017537905.1 Clostridiales bacterium
ATTCTCTTTACTGTTGTAAGCGTCAACGGTTCGATGTAGATCTTATCTGCCATCGACTTATCGGTCATGATGGTAGCAGGGTTGGAGTTGAGCAGTACGATCTCGATGCCATCTTCTCTTAATGCTCTGCAGGCCTGTGTGCCTGCGTAGTCGAATTCTGCGGCCTGTCCGATTACGATCGGGCCGGATCCGATAACAAGAACTTTACGTATAGTTTTATCAAGCGGCATATTATTTGTTCCTCCAGTCTTCCATCATGCTGATAAAGTTATCGAAAAGGAATTCCGTATCCTTAGGACCTCCGCATGCTTCCGGGTGGAACTGAACAGAGTAAGCGGGCTTATCAAGATACTTGATTCCTTCGTTTGTTCCGTCATTTACGTTAACGAAGTATTCTTTCGCGATATTGGTATCGATCGAATTGCTCTCGACCTGATATCCGTGGTTTTGTGATGTGATATAGACTCTTCCTGTCTCAAGGTTCTTAACCGGGTGGTTAGCACCTCTGTGGCCGTACTTGAGTTTCGACGTCTTAAAGCCGTGTGCGAGGGCTAAGATCTGATGGCCTAAGCAGATGCCCATAATCGGGATCCCTGAATCCTTTAAGACCTTCATCGTCTCGATTGCCTTTGTGTTGTCCTCAGGATCTCCAGGGCCGTTTGAGAGGAAGATTCCGTCAGGGCCTATCTCCATTACCTTTGCAGCATCAGTATCTGCGGGAAGGAGATGAACCTCGCATGATCTTTTCGCGAGCTCTCTGGCAATATTGTTCTTGATGCCGAAGTCGAACATCGCGACCTTGAACTTTACTTCTCCCTCCGGTGACACGATGGTCTCTTCGGGTGTCGTTACTTCTTCAACGGGGTCCTTGATCCTGTATGCCTTGATCTCATCCAAAGTAAACTCATCAGGACGGTCGCAGATCGCGCCGTTCATCGTGCCTGATTCTCTTAAGCACTTTGTAAGAGCTCTGGTATCGATCCCCTTAAGTCCCGGGATGCCCTGTTCCTTAAGGAATGTATCGAGATCTGTCTCACATCTGAAGTTGGAAGGAAGATCGCAGACTTCTCTTACGATGTAGCCTGATACATTTACCTTTGTGCTCTCCATATCGGGTGTGATTATTCCGTAGTTGCCTATCAGGGGGAATGTCTGGACAACAGCCTGACCCTTATAGCTCGGGTCTGTCAGTGTCTCTAAATAAGCCGTCATTGCCGTAGTAAATACTATCTCGGAAATGACGCTGCCGGAAGCTCCCATAGCTTCGCCTTCGTAAACGTTGCCGTTCTCTAATACCAGATAACGTTTCATTTCATCATGCCCCCTTTTATAAAAAAGGCTTTTCCGTTGGGAGAAAAGCCTTAAAAATCAAATCAATCAAGAAGTATCTTGCGCACCATGCTCATCATCTGTTCCTTCTCGATAACATCCTTATGCCTTACTTCAAGCGACGGTAATTCTGAAATGGACTGAGGAATAACAAGTCCGCTCTCTTCGGCAAGTTCGGCAATGATATCCGTCACTTCCTTATTGTTAGAATAACCGGCGCCTCTTAAAGCATCCATAACAGCAGGTGCGAACTTGAACGGTGATGCCGTTGAAGCAAATACCGTCTTGCTCTCATCGCCTGATCTGGTGTGATATCTTCCGTAGATGTTAAAACCTACGGCTGTATGAGGATCGATCACATGGTCTGTGCGGTCGTATACTTCGAGGATGGTCTTCGCAACACCTGTCTCATCGGCAAAGCCTCCGACGAAGAGTCTCTGCAGTGACTTCAATGTATCCTTGTCGACACTGTACTTACCCTTCTCGAAAAGATCATTCATCCATTCAGTTACCTTCTGGGGATCCTTGTCCGTAACCTCGAAAAGGAGTCTCTCGAGATTAGAAGAAATAAGGATATCCATCGAAGGAGATGTTGTCTTGAAGAATTCCCTGTTGCGGTCGTAAATGCCGCTGGAGAAGAAATCACAGAGGACCTTGTTGCGGTTCGAAGCACAGATAAGCTTGTGTACCGGAATACCCATCTGCTTTGCAAACCATGCAGCGAGGATATTACCGAAGTTACCTGTAGGAACTACGATATTAAAGGACTCTGTAAGATCCATCTTGCCTTTTCTTATAAGTTCAACATAAGAATAAACATAGTAAGCGATCTGGGGCGCTAATCTTCCCCAGTTAATGGAGTTTGCGGATGAGAGCATAACATCATGCTCATCAAGAGTAATGGCAAATTCCATGTCACCGAAGATCCTCTTAACGCCTGTCTGCGCATCGTCAAAACATCCGTTTACAGCGATTACATGTGTGTTAGCGCCGCCCGTCGTTGTCATCTGAAGTTTCTGAGCTTCGGAAACGCCGCCTGTCGGATAGAATACGATGATCTCTGTTCCGGGAAGATCCTTAAAGCCCTCGAGTGCAGCCTTGCCCGTGTCACCGGAAGTAGCCGTAAGGATGCAGATCTTCTTATTTGTGCCTGTCTTCTTTGCAGAAGCGGTCATAAGATGAGGCAGGAGCTGGAGCGCAACATCCTTAAATGCGCACGTAGGTCCGTGCCAGAGCTCTAATATATATTCCCTGTCGTTATATTCGTTCATCTGAACGAGAGGAATGGGATTCTCGCCCCACTTCTCTTCGGCATAAGCCTGTCTTGTATATTCGAGGAGTTCAGCTTCAGTAAAATCAGTAAGGAACTTGGAAAGAACAAATGCAGAGAGTTCATAGAACTGCATCGTCTGCATTCTCTCGAGATCTTCCTTTGTGAGCTGGGGAACTGTCTCAGGTACAAAGAGACCGCCGTCCGGAGCGATGCCTCTTATGATAGCTTCGCTTGAAGAAAACTTTCCTTCATATCCTCTTGTACTTATATAGTTCATGTACTTGCTCCTTGAGACGCCGTCGTAGTTCCAACAGTATACGCTGTCAACTCAGTTGATGAAGTCGTCTCTGATGTCGTCTCTGACTCGCTCTGCGATTCGCCTTCGAGTTCGATCATATGCTTTGCGGTATCAGAAGGCATATTCGCTGTGCTAAACGTACCGAAGCTTGATTCATAAGCACTTACGAGAGCTGAAACCTCAGGATCGTATCTGTTGCGATAGAACTCTCTGTGGAGGTATTCGAGCTTATCCTGTGCATTTCCTCCGGCTTCGATCTGTTTTACCAGAGGAATAATACCAAAGATGATGAGAAGCGTCACTAGTAACATTGACAGAATTACGACGCCAACAACGACTAAACTTTTCATCCTCTCTCTAGGAGATTTTATATCCTCAATATCTATTGAATCATCGGGGAGTTCATCAGCTACTCCGCCCGAACGCATCATGATATCTCTTCTCTCCTTTGAAGACGCCATTTGAGGCGGTTCAGAGGTCTTCTGAGCCTTGGTAAGGATAGGTGCCTGGAAGTTAGCCCTGGCCGCAGGAGATGTTCCTGATGCCATCTGTGCATTCTTAAGCTTTCCTGCGATATCTGCGGGCGGCAGATCCGGCGGAGGATTCTTGATATCCTCTCTTACCATTCTTAATGCTTCCTGGGCGATCGTAAGATACTGCTCAGTACCAAGCACGCCCTGGATAGCGAAAACGAGGCTGCCCTCAGCTCTCTTGAACTGTCCCTCTCTTGCAAGGCAGAGTCCGAAGATCAATGCCGGATCTCCCCATTTCTGATACTGGGAGATCAATGGCTTTAAGAATATCTGTGCAACGTCAGTACCTTCGCCCTGGCTGTTCTGCAAAGCTCTGTTGTACTGGCGGACAATGCGGGCCTTCTCTTCATTGCTGACATCGAAAAGAATGAGACTCGACTCATTTATCGGCTGTATTAACATACATAAGCTCAGATAGTCGTGCATTCAATCAATCCTTTCAAAGTGGCTCTGATCTGACCCGCAAGATAAAGCGAACCGGTAGCGAGAATAATCATACCGTCGCTGAGCGATTTTGAGTAAGCGAGCCTCGCGCCTTCACCGGCATCGGGGCAGACCTCCAAATCGCCGCTGATATTATACACATTATTTATTTTATGTGCGAGAACATCAGCTGGTTCGCTACGGGGATTGTTCGGCGTTACCGTAACCGCGCTTTTTATGTTTATCCCGCAGGTCTTATAAGCATCAAGTATACCCTCAACGTCCTTATCTGCCATAACTCCCATAAGAAGTCTTACAGGTTTGCCTCTAAGTGAACCTCCGAGCATCTCGTTCATTGTGGCACCAAGGCTCAATGCTCCCTGGGGATTATGGCCGCCGTCTATTATTATCACAGGATCTAAGCTCAGGAGCTCGGCCCTGCACTTCCACCTGGCGAGCGCAATCCCTTCCTTTATGGCATCTTCTGATATTCCGCACTTCCTGGCTGCCTCAATAGCCGTAACGGCATTTCCGATCTGGTGTCTGCCGTTAAGAAGTGTCGAATAAGAAGTACCGTCATATGTGAATTCCATTCTGCCGTCTTCTGTAAATACAGCGCTGTCATAGGCTTCTTTACTTCCGGCAAAAGAAATATCTATTTTCATTTCAGAGGCTTTGTTAATGAGCGTTGATCTTACGTCAGGCTTCATCTCTTCAGGGAGGATCATGAGATCAGGATCGAAGCATACCGCAGGAGAACCTTCCTTGAAGATGCCTGCCTTCTCCCCTGTTATCTCCGAGATCGTGCTGCCCAGGACTCCCGTGTGGTCAAGGCCCATGGCGGTTATTACCGTGACAAGCGGATCTTTGATTATGTTCGTGGAATCAAGCCGCCCGCCAAGGCCGACTTCCAAAACTGCCACGTCTATCTTCTTTTCGGCAAAGTACAGAAAGCAGATCGCAGTGATGAGTTCAAACTCCGTAGGCTCATCGCACAAGCCCCCGGAAACCATCTTTTCCTTTGCTTTCTTAACCATGTCCGAATACTTGGAGAGGCTTTCGGCATCGATCTCGCCGTAGGAATCGTCTTCCACGTATTTTGCAAGGCCCTCTTTTCCGTCGATTATCCTTATGCGCTCCGAAAACCTTTCGAGATATGGAGAAGTAAAAACGCCCACAGTCCTGCCGTCTGCTGCCATTATCGATGAGATGAATGTAGCAACAGAACCTTTGCCGTTCGTTCCCGCTATATGGACAGATTTAAAACTGTTCTGGGGATTGCCCAGAAGGTCCATAAGAGTGGTGATACGTTCGAGTCCGGGTTTGATGCCGAATTTCAATGCTCCTTCTAAAAGCTCCGGCACCTTGGATTCAGGCATCGGCGGCTTCTTTCTCGGGAGAAGACTCTTCCGGCTTATTCTCATCCGCGTTGTAATCTATCATGTCCTTCTTTTTGAAGACCATGACCTTACTCATTACATAGTTGGCGATCATGATGAATACCGAATTGATGAGCTTGCAGAGGTATTCATATGTAAATGCGAAAGGCCAGATAATGATCTGCCATACTGCCATGGGTGTGTCGATCGGAAGACCCGTTATGGAGACGCATGCCCAGATCATGAGCGAATAGACGCCGATCTCAAGCACGAGGAAAGATAATATTCTCGCTCCGAAAAATGTTAAAAGCTCTCTGAAAACGTTGCCCTTCGAACGGAATACGGTAACCCTGTTAAGGAAATATGCAACGATAACCGCGATAATGAAGCAGACTATCTGGTTGATGATGAACTTCAGTGAAAACTCTTTGCCAAACAGGCTGACAGCCATATCAGCTTTTACGAGTTTATCGAAAGCTACATAGCAGATCCAGTTAACGGCTGTAGTAAGACACCCGCTGACGAGATACATAAAAAGCTTACGTATCTTTTCCTGCTTCTCTGTAAGGCCTTCGCCGCCAACAATAATAGTCTTAATAATTCCCATATGCCTTTATACCCTTTTCGGTCTCGGATTAGTCCTGTCTGAAACCATTCTCCTGATAATATAAACGGAAATGGTTACGATGACCGCTTCAATAATAGCAATAACAAGAAAAACGTCAAACAAATATGAGTACAAAAGCTCGGCTTTCTTGTCGGCAAACCTGTATCTGCTGATAGCGCCGGTTGTCCTGTCCACATAATAGAAATCCGCTGTCCCGTTATCATCGACCAGATAACATATAAAATCGCCGTCGCCATTCTCAAAGCCCGAGAGGACAATATTTCCTGTATCAAAAGTGGCTTGTTTGAAATCATCAGGGACAACAACATCAGCCGGAACCGCAGTCTGCCTCAGGATCGCTGATTCCTTTATTACAATGATGTTCGGATCGTACTTGATCACTTTTTTGGTGATGCTGTTATAGAAATACAGGCTCGACTCTTTTCCGTCAAAGAGATACAGGAGAACGCTCGTTATACCATCTTTGACATAAGCCGGAACGCTGTAGCCGTTGATCAGTTTCATAGTAGGATAGAATCCGTCCGGAATCTCGGCATCCTCAGGCGGATCTAAGAATGTATATGTGTTTCCCTCGAGATCCACCAGTGATGAATTCTCCGGGATATTACTCTCACGGCGGATTACATGCACAATGTAATGCATATGGTTAATTCCGTTTTGCGCAGTAACGTCTATCGTGACGGTGTTATCGCCCGTATTAAGGTGCTGGTTTCCGCCGATCTCAATAGCCGCCCACAGATTACTTGCAAGAACGCTTACCTGTACATCAGTAACAGCTCTCTCAACAGAGCAGGTATATTCGGTAATATTCGGATTGAAGTCAGGAGATATATTTGTTCCTCTTATCTTAAGGGAAGCGATCGTCGCATCAGATGAGAGGCCTGTTCTTCTGACCGGAACCGTCAATCCGCTTCCGACCCTTGCTGTAATCTTATTACCGGGTGACTTAAACTCACCTATGGATTTGAAACTGAATCTGACGTCGCCGGTAACATCAGTTGCAAGTCTGAAAGCAACTGAGAATAAAACGACCTGTTCGTCCGAATAATAAGATGCAGTTTCTTCGTCGCTGCTTCCGTCATTTCCCGGAGTTATATTCTGGTCCAATCCGGAAAATATAACGTCATCACCTTTCTTCAAACCGCTGATATAGTATCTGCCGACAGTCTCTTTTCCCTGGTCAAAAGATACATATTCAGCCTTGTCCTGATCGTAACTGATCTCTATCGGGCCGAATTCGGTAATGCCCGGCATCTTGCTCGCAATAACATCTACTATGACAATATCTCCGGGACCTACAAATGTCTGGTTTGTCGTTGCGGAAATAATGATCTCCGTATCCGCATTTACCACAACGGGAGTCATGTTCGAAAGACAGAATAACGAAACAAAAACAAGTGCAAAGACAGCTGAAGCAGCCTTTGCTATTCCCGTTCTTATTCTCCTGTCAAACTTGGTTCTCATCAGGGCAGGCTCCCGTAGCTTTCAGGCATATTGTTATATACAGGAATCACGAATTCGAATGCTGCATCCGTCATTCCGATCGAAGCATAACTTCTGTAATATCTCATACCTTCAGAATAAGCCATCATTATATTCTGGGCATACTGGTGGTTGTACTTTTCAGTTCCGTCATCAAGGACATCAAACTTCTGGAAATACAAAGTATTCTGTCCTTTATCAATATAACCCGAAGCGATCCATAATGCACCGCCCTTTATTGCCTTTTCGACAGAAGTCCAGGGCAGCAGGAACTTGGCTTCGGCATCGGTTATTTCCTTCTTGTCCCAGTCCCTGCCCCATTGTGCATACTTCGCACCGTTGACAACGGCTCCGCCGGGTTCGGTCGTGGCATAAGCTCCGATGTTATAGAAATTGTAATATCCTTCGTAACCTGTAAGATCACCTCTCGACAAAGCAGATTCGCCGTTATAACCCATCTCCTGGATTATCCTGCTGGCGAGGAAATAAGGTGATACGCCCGCTTCCTTTCCTGCTTCGAAAATGATCTGCGCATAATCGTAATCAGCAGATCCGTCCATGAAAGAACCCTTAATGATCTCCCTGACGCCTTCTACCGTATGGACCTTGGGATCAAATCCGAGCATCTCAAATGCGAAGATCTTTTCGGGCGTGAAGAAATTTCTGGGATCCATGAAATAACTTACTACTTCGGTCTTTGCCGCCATCCAGTCAGGCTTATCGTAAACCTTGCTGTTCTGCTTGACATAACGGGGATGTTCAGACTTCTGGACAAGGCTCCGGCCGTAGCTGTTCTCGGCATCTAACGCTGTACTGAATGAGAGATTCGTATAGTACGGTTTGAAGACGTAATTCGGCTTAAGACAGTGGAGGAGCCATAAGCCGCTGTAATAGCTTCTCGGGAATTTCGAGAGGGTATCCTCGTTGAAATTCCCCCTGTCATCGCCATTCAATAGATAGAATCTGTAAGAATCTGAAGAGCCGTCAAAGCTCGTTACCGTAAAGGTAATAACAGTCTCGCCTTCAGGGATTTCGAATATCTCTCCCTGCGAAAGAGTTCTCTCACTTCCGTTGGAATCGGCAACCATGGTTACTGTCGCAGAATAACCTTCCAATGCATTGCATCTTAGAGCGATACTGTTTGAATCAGAATTATAGTAAGCATAATCGCGTGTGAGGAAATCGAATTTAGGATAGATGTTTATCGCTTCACTCGACTGGCCATCAAGGATATAAAGACCCGATAAAGTGCCGTTGACAGGAACGATACCAGCCTTGGTCCTCTCGACATCGTAGGTATTCTTATCGATATCAGTGAGCTTTACATTGCTGCTGCCGTCACCGCCTGTAACTGCCATATAAGCGCCGTCAAAATATGCGAACTCCCTGGACTGGATCATGGTAAAGTCGATATCGTTCTCCATGTCCAAGCCTGAACCGGTTCTGCTGACACAGATGTAATAACAGTTCGAGACGCTCGTAATACCGGTCTCCTGCGCTACTGCATCAACATCCTGTTTCCTGCCCCTGAGCATCGCATAAGGAATTCCGGGATTCTCATTCGAACCGATAAGATTACCCTTAAGATCGTAAAGCGACACTCTGATATCAGCAGAGATCCCTGCGAAATTGATAAAGCAGTCACCGTCTTTGCAGTCGATCATGTACCAGGAATTGGATGCACCGACAGGGATCGATGTCTTCTCGACTGTATTGGGCTCTATCATGAGCTTTGCAGGTATCGTTATCTCTCCTCCGGAAATGACAGTACCTCTGCCGTCAGAACTTCTTAAGAGCGCATAAACTTCATGTCTTCCCGGCGCTACATCTGCCGTATCCCAGGACAGAATAAATTCACGGTAACTGGAATCGCCCGTATTCTTATTATCGGTGAATTTCAGATATCCGTAATAAAGAGAACCGTCAACGAAGAAGTCCGTTCTGACTTCATCTCCGGTCGCCGTATATGACCCTGAGGATTCCCTGATGCCGACAGTAAACTGTTCGGGTGAATCCATGGTAGTTTCAAGGCTGACATTGGAGATAACGCTTCCCTTGCCTGCGGGATTTCCCGAAGCCTTCAGTTTTTTGCTTTCCGATGTAATTGCCTTATCGATCGCAACGACTCTGGAATTCTCCTTAAGGTCATTTAAGATATAACTCACTTCATCCTGGCGAACTTCTCCGTAAATAACATTGCACAGGTCATTTGCAAACTTCTCGTCGGAAACACCGGTGAGCAGGTAATCAGGTGAAGTCATTACAGAGATAACATAATCTCCGCAGGATATAAGGCCGTCTTCTACACGGGCCTTTGCGATATCTACTTCATCACCGGAAACGGATGTCAGGGCGCCTGCACGCGCAACGATATCGTCAGCTTTTTTCAGCGTCTTTTTATCAGGATCTGAAATGCCTGTATCAAGGCTGATTGCCGTGATGACAGATGCGGCGATCGCGAGGACACCGAAAAGCGCAGCTACAGCAATATATTCCGGACGGCGTACATACATCGGTTAAGCGTCCCTCCCGGTTATCTCATCCAATGTGTATCCATACGAAGGAACGAAATGTTCCATGAAGTAATCGACCTCAGGCATGTTCATTTCATTGATGATCCTGCCGGTTGATTCCTTTGCAGCGGCAAATTCCGCATTGCCCGTGCTCTCTTCTCTTAAGCACTTGATATAAGCCGCGATCTTGTCAGCAGCTTTTACGAGCTTATGCATGAGCTTTTCTTCTTCCGTATTCTGTGAAGGATCCAAAAGTTCCAAATATTCAGCCCTCATTCCGGGATCATCGGGAAGGAGCTCGACAAGGCTTGCCGCAGCCTCGGACTCAACTTCCTTATAAGCTTTTGTGATCTCCTTGTTGCGGTACTTGATTGGTGTGGGAAGATCACCAGTTAATATCTCGGTACAGTCGTGAAACAGCGCATAAGCCTGAACCTTGTAAGGATCAGGTAATATCGCGCCCTCGTTGTCCTTCTCAAATCTGTTGTGAAGTAACGTCAGGCAATGCGCGATGACTGCAACATCAAAGCTGTGTTCCTTGATATTTTCCGTCCTGCTGTTGCGCATCAGTGCCCATCTTCCGATGTACTGCATGCGGTCAAGCATCGCGAAAAAGCCGTATTCTTCCTTGTTGCCCATTCTTAAATCTCCATTAACTCTTATAGATCTCGTTAAAGCTGCTTACCGCAAACGAATCCGTCATTCCGGCGATATAGTCGGAAACATAGATCGGTAGCGGCGTGTCGATCCCGGCCTTAAATTCAGGATGGTTCTTAACAAATTCGGCGAACTTCCTGATCGAAGATGACTTCGAATCCTCGGCCTTTTCGAGGTTTTTGACAGCCTCATAATATGCGTCGAAAAGTCCTTCGAGCATTACGTCGCAGTACTTCTCATAAGTCTTTACCTTGCCTGCGGTGTAGATCTTGGCGACATTCTCTTTGAGCGTGTGTTCCAAAGCATCACCTGCATGATCGCTCATCATGATGCAGCCCTTGTCGATGCTGTTCTCGATGATGTCCTGAACGAGGAAATTAATGATCTCCGAATTGGAACTTCCGACACCGTCAGTTACGACAGGTACATCGAATTCACTCGCGATAACGCCTGTCCTCAAAGCGTCCTCGATATCTCTGCCGACATAAGCTATCTTGTCGGCAAATCTTACAACGCAGCCCTCCATTGTGGCAGGACCCTTGCGGAACTTCTTGGGAATCAGATACGACAGATCGTCTTCCGTCTTATCGGTGCAGGGCACGAGCTTTCTCTCATCGTAATATTCACCGCAGTGCGAGATGATTCCGTCCCTTACTTCGAATGTGAGATTAAGACCGAAATCGTCGTTGTGTTTTTCAAGGATATTGAGCACGCGGAGACCGTTTGATTCATGCTCGAAATAAAGCTTGGGATCGATCTCTTTGAGTTTCTTGTTAAGGACCCTCTCACCGCTGTGTCCGAAAGGTGTATGTCCGACATCGTGCCCCAGCGCGATAGCTCTTATAAGATCGACATTAAGATTCAGCGCGCTGCCTATCGTGGAAGCGATATAGTCAACGTAGATAACGTGCTCTAATCTCGAGCAGATGTGGTCGTTAGCGGGATTAAAGAAGACCTGCGTCTTGTGCTTAAGGCGTCTGAATGCCTGCGAGTATATGATCCTTCCCATATCACGCTCAAAGCAATTTCTGATATCGCCGTCATCTTCCTGAACGATGCGGCCGCGTGACTCAGAACATTTGGTGGCATTGACGCTCAGGATCTTATCCTTCTGGTCCTGAAGCATCTTGATCTTTGCCCTGGTCGCCTCGGAGATCTTATCTGATTTCCCGAGACATGCAACACTGTCGGCATAAAGATCCTGGAAACTGAGATTATCTGACATCAGTTGTAGTCTCCTTTTAAAACGCGTTAGATTATTATACTACAAATGGTGTGCCCAATTCTAAAATGCCCTCTTTCAGGCCTTTGTAAGGCCTGCTGCGTTCGCAAGCATATTCTTCCTCATTCCGTCGAAATCGACCGTCACGAGCGCATCCCCGCCGACCGGCTCTACTTTGAGTATTACTCCTTCACCGAATCTCGGATGAACTACCTTCATTCCCTCGAAAAGATCACCCGGCCCGAGCTGGCCTTCGCGCTGTACCGCCTGCTTCTTCTTTTCAGCCGTAAACTGCGACTTGATAGCTGAAGCAATGGACTTTTTGGATTTCTCCCTCTGCGTCTCGCCCTGCGGAACATCCTTCGGGGTCTCCCTCTTCGAACCCATCAGATAAAGGAGTTCCGGATTGATCTCCTTGATAAATCTCGAAGGCTGGTTGCAGTTCGTCTGACCGAAGAGCATCCTCTGTCTCGCAAGCACTATGAAGAGATTCTTCTTGGCTCTCGTGATGGCAACGTACATGAGCCTTCGCTCTTCCTCAGTGTCTTCCATGCTCTGGATCGACCTGTAGCTCGGGAATACGCCCTCTTCAAGTCCGATAATGAATACGGCACCGAACTCAAGTCCCTTCGCACTGTGGATCGACATCAGCTTTACAAAGTCATCCGTATCGTTGAACTCATCACCCTCGGTAAACAGCGATGCATTCTCGAGATAAAGTCCCAAAATACCTTCCGTCGTATCTGCGGTAGCGGTATCGAAGAAGAAATCATCGTCGACTTCAACCGGCATTCCGTCACCGTCGTCGATCTCCAATGTATCCATATCAACGGGCTCTGCGCGGTGTGCCTTATCGTACTCTGCAGCTTCGGACAAAAGTTCCTTCAGGTTCTCGACTCGGTCGATGATCTCGCCCTTCTTTTCGCGCTGCTCGGTGATCTCTTCGATGATGCCCGATTCGTTCTCAACGTAATCAACGAAATGCGCAAAATCCATCTCGTCTTCCCTGAGCTTGTCCTTCATCTCATTAATGAGATCGGTAAAAGCGCAGATCCTGTTCGCTGACCTGACGAGTTCCGGATAATCAACTGCATGCTCCGCGACCTCAAACATGCTGATATTGTCTGTGATCGCATACTGCCTTATCTTCTCGATCGTCGCATCGCCGATGCCCCTCTTCGGCACGTTTATGATGCGCTCGAAAGCGATGTTGTCCCTGGGATCATTAATGAGCCTCAGATACGCGAGAACATCCTTGATCTCTTTTCTGTCATAGAATCTCATGCCGCCATAAACCCTGAAAGGGATACCCAGATTATGGAGCGTAGTCTCTATGTTACGTGACAATGCATTCATTCTGTAAAGTACTGCGCAGTCAGAGAACTTGAACTTGCCCTTGTCGACCATCATCTTGATGGTCCTGCCGACAAAGTCAGCCTCGCCCGCGCTCGTATCGGCATTCATGACGATTATCTTCTCGCCCTGCGAACCCTCGGTCCTCAGCTTCTTGCTCTTACGCTTCGTGTTATTTGAGATGACGCAGTTCGCCGCATCAAGTATAGTCTTCGTTGAACGGTAATTCTCCTCGAGCTTGATGACCTTCGAACCCGGAAAATCCTTCTCAAACTTTAAGATCAGCCTGACATCAGCGCCTCTGAAAGAATAGATCGACTGGTCATCGTCGCCAACGACGCAGATGTTGCCGTTACCCGAAGCGAGCTTCATGACCGCACGGTATTGAGTCTCGTTCGTATCCTGATACTCATCGACCATGATGTATCTGAACTTCGCCTTGTAAAGTTCGCAGATATCAGGATTCTGCTCTAAGAGCTTAACCATATTAACGAGGATATCGTCGAAGTCCATCGCATTATTCGCAATGAGCTTTTCCTGGTATCTCTTATAGATCCTGGCAACTACGCCCAGGAAATATTCCTTGCCGGCCTGAAGCGCGAACTCCTCAACTCCGATAAACTTATTCTTGGCATTGGAGATCTCGATCTGCACGCTCTTGGGCTTAAACTGGCTGTCGGCGATGTCGAGCTCCTTCATCGCTTCCTTAATAAGCTTAAGCTGGTCGTCGGTATCAATGATCGAGAAATTCTGTGAATATCCCAGAAGCTCTGCGTGACGTCTTAAGAGCCTCGCGAAAATACTGTGGAACGTGCCGCACCAGATATATTTGGAACGGTCGCCGACAAGTCCCTCGATACGCTGGCGCATCTCATTTGCAGCCTTATTGGTAAATGTGATCGCGAGAATAGATGACGGCGCAACATTATGCTTCTTCATCATGTAGGCGATGCGGTATGTAATGACCCTGGTCTTGCCCGAGCCCGCTCCTGCGAGAATAAGCAGCGGTCCGTCCAAATGTGTAACCGCAGCCCTCTGCTCCTTGTTAAGGCCCTCAAGTATCTGGTCCGCGTCCTGATCTGCCGCTGCCTCCGGTCCCTGACCGTATATGTCTTCGAGATCTCTGAAAAACTCGTCTGAATTGCTGAAATTATCGTCTGCCAAAGCAAAACTCTCCCTAAAAAACCGATTTAGGAGATTATATCAGTTATGCGAAATATTAGCCGTCTAATAATGGGACATTTTTTCCAGTCGTCAAAAAAGCACAAAAATCATTTAAAAACACCCCTATCAGATTATGGACCGGATACTTGAAAATTTTTTAAGAAAAAGATTTATAATAACAACGTATGACTACAAGTGGAAAAAGACATTTCTGATTAAGCGGCGCCCAGACGATACTCTTGGGCTTCGTTATATTGATTCTCGCAGGAGCTCTGCTCCTCATGCTCCCCTTCTCTTCGAGATCCGGAGAATGGACAAGCGTTACCGACGCCCTCTTTACGGCTACTTCAGCAAGCTGCGTTACCGGTCTTGTCCTCTATGACACCTGGAGCCACTGGACCTGGTTCGGCCAGCTCGTAATCCTTTCCCTGATCCAGATCGGCGGTATGGGCGTAGTTACAATGACGACGGTCTTAAGCAAGCTCGTCGGCAAGAGACTCGGTCTTCAGGCCAGGACCACAATGCAGGAAGCCGTATCCGCTCCTAACCTGGGCGAGATCATGAAATACACCAGATTCATCTTCCTCGGATGTATCATTTTCGAGGCCTTGGGAGCTGTCGTAATGGCTCCGGTATTTATCAGAGAATACGGTCCTTTGAAGGGCATCTGGCTCGCCGTATTCACATCGATCTCTGCTTTCTGTAATGCCGGCTTTGACCTTAACGGATCTCACGGTGAGTTCTCTTCCATGATGCCTTATATGGATAATCCTGTTATCGTCGTCACGCTCGTATTCCTCATCCTTACCGGCGGCCTCGGCTTCCTTACATGGATGGATATCAGAAGACACGGCTTTAAGTTCTACAAATACAGCACTCAGAGCAAGCTCATCCTCGTCATGGAAGTGATCCTTATCTTCATCCCGATGATCTATCTGTGGTTCGGCGAATATTCCAATATGCCCGCAAACCAGAGATTTCTGGCTTCCCTCTTCCAGGCTGTAACGCCGAGAACAGCGGGCTTTAATACGACGGACTATAACAGCTTCTCAGGCACGGGCGTTGTCATGACGATAATCCTGATGCTGATAGGCGGCGCGCCGGGTTCTACCGCAGGCGGTATGAAGATCACCACGATCACCATCCTGTTCCTTACCATGCTCGCCTTCTTCAAGCATGAGAAATCGCCTGTGATCTTTAAGCGCAGGATCACCACCGAAGCTATTTACGGCGCTGTTGCCGTATTCATGCTCGATGTTATGCTCGCAGTCTTCGGCGCAATGTTCATCGCCAAGATCGAACATGCGGCATTCTTAAGAGCGCTTTTCGAGAGCGCTTCAGCAGTAGGTACCGTCGGTCTGTCGATGGGCATCACACCAACACTTAGCATTTACTCAAAGGTAATATTGATTATCTTAATGTACACAGGACGTGTGGGAGGCTTAACTCTCGTCTTTGCTGCGATCACCAGAAAGTCGCTGGGCAACAGGCAGTATCCCGCAGATAACATAGCGGTCGGTTGATCCGGCAGAAAGGAAAAATAATATGAAGAGCGTACTCGTAATCGGAATCGGCAGATTCGGCTATCACCTTATCGACCAGCTGAGCAAAGCAGGCGATGAGATCCTCGCAGTAGATTATTCCGAGGAGAGACTGGAACCCGTTTTGGGAATGGTCACAAGTTCACTGATAGGCGATGCTACAAACGAGCAGTTTATAAAGTCTTTGGGTGTCGAGAATTTCGACGTCTGCTTCGTAGCGATCGGCGATAATTTCCAGTCTTCATTGGAGACTACCGCACTGCTCAAAGACTGCGGCGCAAAATACATTGTCGCAAGAGCTTCCAGATCAGTTCAGAAAAGGTTCCTCCTTGCTACCGGCGCAGACTCCGTTGTCTTCCCCGAAAAGCAGCTCGCTGAATGGTCAGCAGTCCGTTACTGCTCCGCAGACGTTGTTGATTATCTCGATTATCCCGGCGAATATTCTATCTTTGAAGTCAAAGTACCGGAGCACTGGATCGGCAAGAGCCTTGCTGAACTCGGCATCAGAAACAAGCTCCATCTCAATGTCCTATCAATCAGAAGAGACGGCAATCCCATTCTCGAATTCCCTGCAGACTTCGTCTTCCAGACAGGCGATACGGTAACCGTTTTCGGCGCCGACAAGGATCTCCAGAAGAATCTCGGAATCAAGTACTGATACAAAAGAACAACTTAGCAAAAAGAGGTTGCCCGGGATCTGACGGGCAACCGTTTTTTTACCTGAATTCATCGTTTTAGAGCACAAAAAAAGTATTTTCAGGCCAAAATACTTTTTTATTATCCAAACCCGGCTGTTTCAGGTACTAAAAAAGTATTCATAAAAAAAGGCTGCCTTTTTCAAGACAGCCCTGATTCAAATAATCAAACCCGAATTATCTTACGAGGCGCTCTGTTTCCTGAGCGATAGCAAGTTCTTCGTTTGTAGGGATAACGCAGACTGTTACCTTTGATGTGGGCTTGGAGATGATTGCCTCCTTGCCGCGGAGACCTGTGTTAACGGAATCGTCGAACTCAACGCCCATGTACTCCAAGCCTTCGCACATAGCCTTTCTCATGTGGTCTGTATTCTCGCCGATACCAGCTGTGAATACGATAACGTCAACGCCGCCCATAGCAGCTGCATAAGATCCGATGATCTTCTTGCCCTGGTAAGCGAACATGTCGAGTGCGAGTCTTGCTCTCTCGTTGCCTTCGTTAGCTGCCTTCTCGAGATCTCTGAAGTCTGAAGATACGCCGGAAACACCCTGAACGCCTGACTGCTTGTTCAAAAGATTGTCCATCTCGTCAGCTGTGAATCTCTCGTTCTTCATAAGGAAAGGAACGATAGCGGGATCGATGTCACCTGTTCTTGTACCCATGCAGATACCTGCAAGAGGTGTAAGACCCATTGATGTATCCTGGCACTTGCCGTCCTTAACAGCTGCGAAAGAAGAACCGTTTCCGAGGTGGCATGTGATGATCCTGAGATCTTCATACTTCTTGCCGAGGAAATCAGCAACTCTGTGGCTTACATAACGGTGGGATGTTCCGTGGAAGCCGTAACGGCGGATGTCGTACTTCTCGGAAAGCTCATAAGGAAGAGCATATGTGTAAGCCTTGGCGGGCATTGTCTGATGGAATGCAGTATCGAAAACTGCAACTTGAGGTGTACCCTCAGGAAGAACGTCCTCACATGCCTCGATACCGATGAGGTTAGCGGGATTGTGCAAAGGTCCTAACGGGAAGCACTCTCTGATTACTCTCTTAACGTCGTCATCAACGATAACGGATTCGCTGTAGTACTTACCGCCATGGAGTACTCTGTGACCTACTGCAGCGATCTCGGATACGTCAGAGATTACGCCGTGCTCAGGATCAACGAGTGCGTCGAGGATCATGCGGACAGCAACCTTGTGGTCAGGCATGGGTTCTGTGGAAATGAACTCATCCTTGCCGGAAGGTCTGTATGTGAGCTTACCGTCAATTCCGATTCTCTCGGCATTACCCTTAGCAAGAACATCGCCTGTGTCGACGTCGAAAAGCTGGAACTTAGCGGAAGAGCTTCCGCAGTTGATTACTAAAATCTTCATTAGACTTATCTCCTGTCTATAAACTTAACTAATTGATCAGCCCTGTGCCTGAGCCTGAACTGCAGTGATCGCAACTGTACCAACGATATCGTCAGCGTTGCAGCCTCTGGAGAGGTCATTTACAGGAAGTGCGAGGCCCTGGAGGACAGGTCCGTAAGCAGGAGCCTTTGCAAGTCTCTGAACGAGCTTATAACCGATGTTGCCTGCTTCGAGTGAAGGGAATACCAATGTGTTTGCGTGGCCTGCAACAGGGGATCCGGGTGCCTTAAGCTGGCCGACTTCCTCAACGAGAGCTGCGTCGAGCTGGAGCTCACCGTCAACTACGAGATCAGGATACTTTTCCTTAGCGATCTTAACAGCGTTGGAAACCTTGTCTACGTCAGCGTGCTTTGCAGAACCGTAAGATGAATATGAGAGCATAGCGACCTTTGCGGGAGCGCCGATGAACTGCTCGAAAGACTCAGCGGAGAGCTTAGCGATCTCAGCGAGCTTAGCAGAATCTACGTCTGTGTTAACAGCGCAGTCAGCGAAAATGAAGAGACCGTGCTCACCAAGATCGCAGTTAGGAACGTCCATAAGGAAGAAGCCGGAAACTGAAGAGATGCCGGGCTTTGTCTTAAGGAGCTGGAGTGCAGGAAGGATTGTGTTGCCTGTGGAGTGGCATGCACCGGAAACGGCACCGTCAGCATCACCGCACTTGCACATAAGGCATGCATAGTACATATAATCGGAGTTCATCTTCTCCTCAGCCTTCTCAGGTGTGATGCCCTTCTTCTGAGCGTCAGCGATAAGAGCTGCTGTCTCTTCCTCAGAAAGGCCCTTCTTCTCAGCCTTCTTCTTAGCTGCTGCTACCATGGTGTCTACACCACGGAGCTCAACGAACTTGTCGATATATTTCTGCTTGTTGGGATCGTTATAAGGGTCAACAACTGTTGCGCCTGTAATATCAAAACCTTCGGAGTTCTTAGCGATCTCGTCGGGTGTACCGATAATGATAAGATTTGCCATGTCTGCCTTAAGGATCTTCTCGGCAGCCTCAAAAGTTCTCTTGTCCATTGACTCAGGAAGAACGATAGTCTTCTTGTCAGCTTTTGCTCTGGCCATGATGTCATCAATAAATGCCATATATATTCATCTCCTTTTGGAATTTTTAGTCGTCAAAAGTATACTCGCAAACCTATATTATTTCAAACAATAAATAAGGGATTTATGAAGTGACCAGACGGGTACCGAAATTCTCCCTCGCATAGAAGACATATCTCTCGCCTTCTTCCCTGAAGATCATGTAGAGAGCAGGGCTCGTGGACTTGGTTGCGACTCTCTTTCCGAGCGTGTCGGAGAGCTTTTCGTAGAGGTCCTTGTCGCCCATCTGGTATGCGATCATCAAGCCGTCCGTATAAGCGCTCATCGCTTCAATTCCGGTATAGTTGCCTGTCAGCAATACGAACTCGGTATAGATCCTTCCGGAGTTCATAACGTTGCCCTTGAACTCAGCAAAAGACTCACTGTCGAGTTCTTTTACTTCAGCGAGGTTTTTCATGGTCTTAACATTCTGGGCGATATCGATCGAACCGATGTTCTTGCCGCTGTAAATGTAATCGCCGCAGTCCATCGCGCCTGAAGTCGCATAAGCGTAGAAAGAATAACCGTTGCCTGCAAATCCGTCCTTTACGGCTTTCAGAGCCTTATCATAAGCGCCTGATACGATAAGTCCGTTTGCCTCGAGATCTTTTATAAGCCTTAAGTTGATGTTGGACAGCAAGACGCCCTCGACATCTTCCATTTCCTCTTTGTTGTTGACCAGTCCGCTTTCGGAATCTCCCGAGAGCGTTCCGTAGCGCTGCTCCAGAGAACCCGCATCGCCTTCTTTGATGATGCTCGTATCTTCGAGCGCAACATAAAGGGTATCAGCATATTTCGCGACGGAGATCTTCTCTGTCCTAAGTCTGCCCTCGTTATCGAAAAGAGCTTCTATCAGGATCTTGATCTCTTTATAGTCAGGCTCGGTTCCGTATGTTACGTAATATTCGAGCATCGCATCAAGCCAGTCGATCATGGCAGACACTGTTACCACGTCATCATTTTTAGACTGGTCAGCATATATGTAAGCCCTGTATGAGCCGTCGGGCAGCTGGAATCTCTTTATTACCGATTCCTTGACCGCTACGGCATTGTTTCGGTCACCTGCCCTGACATAACACTTAAGGAGCAGGGCCTGGTCTGATAATGCATACAAACCGGAATTAACAGCCTCTTCAGATACCAGACGTCCGGCGATAGTGTAGGAAGTGGCAGCCAGAACGCCGTCGCCGCCATTACCGACTATAAGCTTTTTGGATCTCGAAAAGAGATAATCGCTTACGATGTTATTGTTTGCGGCCATGCTGGTCCACTCGTAGCTCAGATGAGCCGGCGGAGTGATCTTGATCTTGGATCCGCCTCCGAGCTGTCCCGTATAGAACAGATAGAAAACGGCAGCACCCAGAACGAGCGTAATGATAAACGCCCACGTTAAGAACTTACTGGTGCCAACTCCCGCTATTTCCCTGCGTTGCATAAACTCCGCCTTATGAAATATAATCTTTACAACCAAAGATTATACCAAAAGCAGAGGATTTACATAAATTGCGGGTTATAGGAATTGTTGCGGAATTTAATCCCTTTCATAACGGTCACGAGCACCTGATAAAGGAAGCACGTAAGGTAGTAAATGACCCCCGCGCTATAGTTATGCCCGTTATCTCAGGCTTTTTTACCCAGCGCGGTCTTCCTGCCATATGCCCGCCCAATGTTCGCGCGAGGCAGGCACTCCTCTGCGGCGCTGATGTTGTGCTCGAGCTCCCTTTCAGTTTCTCCTGCGCTCCGTCTTCCAGATTTGCAGAAGGCGCCATATCCGAACTGGTATCAACAGGTGTCCTGACCGACCTGGCTTTCGGTGTCGATACTGATGACCAAGACCTCCTGAAGGCTTTGGCAGATATCGACTTTGACGGTGAAGAATTCAATAACAGACTAAATGAATATATCTCGACCGGCATCAGTTTCCCTCAGGCCAGAGCTAAGGCGATAAGCGGTATCGCAAAGGCTGAAGGCATCGAAGGCGATATTGACCGGGCGCTTTCTTCCCCCAACTCGATCCTCGCGCTGGATTATCTTGCAGCGCTCAAAAAGATCGACAGGAAGAAAAAGATCAATGTCATCATGATAAAGCGCGAAGGCGGGGGCTATCACGATACTGAGGCGGCCGGTGATCTCGCGAGCGCCACATCGATCCGCAAATTGATTTCTGAAACTGCCGGCACATACAGCAGATCCGCTATTGCTTCCAAGCTCACGGGCCTTATGCCCGATATGGCCTTGGGCGTTATGCTCTCTGCTAATTCCGGCGGAGTATTCAGTTTTCCCCGCTATGTTGATTACATCAGGGATTGCATGCTTAAGGCTTCAGGCACTTTTTTAGATGACACCGCTTACATGACCGATGACCTTTCGGGCTATATTAAAAATTTCGCGGGAGATATCAGGCCTGACACCATACCTGATGATGACTATGACCTTAAATTCTTTGAGAGCAGGATATCGACCAAGAGATATACGTTATCCAGGATCGAGCGCGCCCTCGCCAGCATGATGGCAGGTCAGGATGCATCATACCTTGATATCAGGCGTCCTCCCTATATCAGAGTTTTGGGATTTAACCAGGAAGGAAAATATTGTCTTAAGATAATGGGCAAGTGTGCCCGGGTTCCCGTGATAAACAGACCTTCGGACTGCCTGGAACTTCAATCTGAAAATGAGAACTTAAAGAAGATCTTCGAGCTCGACATGAGAGCTGCTGCGATAGGCTGGAAGATCTATGGAAAAGACATAGCTTCCGAATGGGAAGCTGTTCCCGTGATCGTTAAATAAGCAGAATAAAACCGTCCGCCTCAAAAGAGACAGACGGCTGTATCATTCACTCAAAAACTAATTAAGCCTTAGCAGCGTTAGCAGCCTTAGCAAGTCTGGACTTTGTTCTGGAAGCTGCGTTCTTGCTCATGTGGCCCTTAGCAGCAGCCTGGTCCAATGCCTTCTGTGTAGACTTGATTGTAGCATCAAGATTCTCGCCGTTAGCGATATCAGCCTTTGCCTTCTTAACAGTTGTGCGGATAGCACTCTTCTTGCTCTTATTGGCAGCAGCCTTCTTCTCGGAAACGCTTACACGCTTGATAGCTGATTTAATATTAGGCATCTCTTTTTCTCCTTTTTAGAGTTATATCTTCAAATTACCGAAGAATTGTATCACGATAGTATTTAATTAGCAAGACTTTGTTGCTTCATAAAGCCCTATACTTGCGGCAATTGTAATATTAAGGCTGTCGATATTGGACGAATGCTCGATCCTTATAGGCTGGCCTATGTCTTTGAACGCCGGATCAAGGCCCGTCGCCTCATTTCCCATAACGAGCGAGAATGGTCTTTTTATCGTCGTTTCCTGGAGTTTTGTACTGCCGTCCAGCATAAAAGGATAGAGGTTATTCTGAGGAAATCTCTTCTGATAATCTGAGAACTCGTCGAAAACTTCGATATTGACGCTCGCACACGCACCCATGGACGCCCTTATCGTTTTCGGGTCATTTGGATCTGCAGAAGTCTTTCCGACAATGGCGATATCTGTAACGCCGAATCCCAGACAGCTCCTTACGATCGTTCCCATGTTACCGCAGTTGGAAGGATTTACGAGGACCATGTGACTGCCGTCACGGATCTTAACCTTCTTCTTCTCGATCACAACGATAACGAAGCAGTTATCCTTCTTCGAAAGAATATTGAAGGGCTTCTCTTCCGTCGATACCGGAATATCACTTCCGCAGATAGTCCTGATCTTTTCGATGGTCTCCTCTGATCTGAAGCCAGGATGAAGGATCACAGCCCTGACAACGTCCCTTCTTTTGAGAAGATACTCCATCGCTACGGTCGCGCCGAGACCGTATGTGTATATATTGTCGCTTTTGTAACTGGTAACTTTAATCAAAATGTCTTGTTCCTGTCTGTAAAGTTTATGCTATTATAACTTAAGCGGATAATTAATGTTATATCGCGATATAACGCTTTTCAAAGTAAAGGAGCATTTACTATGGCAGAAAATCAGACACAGGTTAACACCTCCGAGCAGCTTCCTTCCAACGCAAAGTTGTTCTCAATCCTTGCTTACATCTCAGTTCTCTGGCTCTTGGGCCTTTTGATCACACCTGAGAAGACATCACCTTTCGTAAGAAGTCACGTAAACAACGGTATCGTTCTTTGCATCACAGGCGCAATCTTAGCTTGCATCCCCTTCTTAGGTTGGTTCTGCGAGATCGCAGTTGTTGTATTCATGGTTATGGGTATCATCGCTGCAGCTAAGACTCAGTACTTTACACTTCCTCTCTTCCTCGGAAAGATCAAGATCGTTAAGTAATTACAATCACAAGGAAAAATCAGACCCGCATCAATCCGGTGCGGGTCTTTTATTTGCAGTTGAACATCAAAACATATATAATAACCGCCGTATCGAGGTGTAGCGCAGTTGGTAGCGTACGTGCTTTGGGAGCATGGGGTCGCAAGTTCGAATCTTGTCACCTCGACCAGGAAAAGAATACCCATATGTTCATCCTGCGAACAGGTCCTCGGCACATAGTGCCTGCGGAACTTGTCTGAACATATGGGTATTCTTTTTTCTTTTTAGATTTCGAAGAAAGCTATTTTCTTTTCTGCCATTTCATCGACTCTCTCGATATAAGTAAGAGCATCTTTTATGGTCGGACATCTCTCAACCCTGTGCTTATAGAGTTCGCCTTCCTGCGCGAAACATCTCTTGCTCATTCCGCCTGCGCCAAATGATAAGACATCCCTGCAGTCACTCATCATGGCAACGTTATAAAGGCTGCCGGTATCGCCTTTCGCAAATCCGGTATTCTCCAGACCGTGACCCGTATCCTTCTGGCGGTACATATAATACGGATGATAGCCTGCTTCCATAAGCAGCCTGTAACTCTCTGCCACGCACTCATCCAGAGTATCACGTGTCTTTTCCTTATCCATGACCGTATCGCGGCTCATGGCAGCTCTGCGCTTCTTGTAAAGCGTATGCACGGTAATGTTTGCAGGGGCAAGTTCAATGAGACGCTTTGTCGACTCTACATGCTCTTCGGCATTCTCATAAGGGAGTCCTGCGATAAGATCCATATTGATCAGGTCAAAGCCCATTTCGCGTGCCTGGTTATATACGCGGATAGTATCTTCAGCCGTGTGTTTTCTCCCGAGCCTTAAGAGCGTCTCTGACCTCATTGTCTGGGGATTTATGCATATCCTTGTAATCCCATGTTCTCTCATTGCTTCGAGCTTGCCTGTTGTAATCGTGTCCGGTCTTCCGGCTTCAACAGTAACTTCAGCAGCAGAAGATATCTTCAGATTTGAATATATTGAGTCGAGAAGTGACGCAAATTCTCTTTCCTCGAAAACGGTAGGCGTTCCGCCACCTACATAGAGGGACGCGATCGGGCGGTTTATTGATCCCGCAACAAGACTGATCTCCCGCTCGAGTGCTCTGCCGTAACTTACGAGCCTGTCCATATGACAGGAGATGTCCGAAGATACAAAAGAACAGTATTCGCACCTTGACGGACAGAACGGAATTCCGACATAGATATTGAGGCTTTCTTCGGGAACCAGAGATAAGATCCTCTGCTCTTCCCTGGACGTCTCGAAAGCGAGTTTGGCCTTGTCGGGCCTTACGAAATATTTGTCTTCGAGATCTTTCGCGCTCTCTTCTTCACAGGCAACAAGAGTCGGCCTTATTCCCGTAAGGCAGCCCCAGGGCATATCTTTTTTAGTGATATCGGACAAAGCCATATAAAGAGATCTTTTGATCTCCCTTCCGGGCTCTAACAGCGCGCCTTTGAATTCGTACTCCTTGCCATCAAAGACAGTTACGGATCTTCCGTCAGGAAGCAGTTCATTTATAAGAGTGATGTCAGGACCTTCAGGTGCAATGACTCTGCCTTCGTCTTTCAGTTCTTCGGGGACACCTGCGAACATCCTGACTACATCTGAAACACCGTAGTATTTATCGTGACCTTTTAGAATTACTTCCAGCATTATTTACCTGCGACATGAGTAAGATAGAACCTGACATAAATGCTGTCAGGCACGATATATGTTACTACGCCTTCTTCACCGTTGGACTTCAGGAATGTGTCGTTGACCCTGTCGCTGGTCGCTTCAATATCCACACCGGACCATTCGTTGATCCTTTCTGTTTCGAGATAGATGCTCGTCCAGTAATCAGAATATGCTTCAAGGTCTCTATATACCGCATCCATTTCAGATGTGTAGATATACTGGGGACAAACCTGACCTGTCTCTTCGGCAATTTCTTCAGCCATGTAATAAAGATCGAAAAATACTCTCTGGAATCCGCAATACCTGAAATCTGCCCTCGATGACGAACAGCATGCAAGTGTTGCCAGAAGGTTGCAGTCGGTCTCACTGGCATAACCTTTGGCATGGCACAACTCATGACATACGGTGGCCGGAAACTCGGTAACGTTCATGTCATCGGTATTTACGTTAGCTTCTCCCAAAAACATGTCATACATTCCGACGATGCCTGTATAGCTCCAGTAATGACTCAAAGAAACGGGCTTTGCCCTGACGTAATTCCTGCTTAAAGGAATATTGTATTCATCACTGAAACTGTCTAACAATGAACATGCGTAAAGCGCAGTATTTTCGAAGCTTGTCTGCATATGGGCAACGCCGTTGAAGTCTTCACCGAGATGGCTCCTGGCTTCGATCATGCCCATATATGCCCATTTGAGCGCTGCGCAGTAATCTTCAAAAGTAAGCTCTTCCTTGTCCGTAAGCTTTAATTCGATCTCGAGATCATTACGTCTGTAATTGATCCCGTGCATAGCCTGGAATATAACGGATCCGACTATGAGGATTATAAGAAGATTCCGGATCGACATATAAAGATAAGCGGCCGTTCCCTTAGTCATCATTTTCTTTATCAGGATCACGAACCAGCTTATAAGACCTACAGCCAGCAAAGGAAAACCGCACACGACTAATCCTTCGGTCACCGAGTTATGGAAGATCATATTTAAACACTCGGCGGGCATGGATAAATACGGGAAGATCTTAGAACTGTAGAAGTTCGCGAAATCTGCCGTTATAAAGCTGTTAAATGCTGACGCAAAAACAAACAGTACTGTCAGAACAATGAGCAATACTATCTTTAATATGATTCTTCTCTTTTTCTTCTGCTTTATCTTCATCGTGCTGCCGTACGTATCAACAGGAAGATAACAAAGAGGATTCCGTAAATTACCGGCTGATGCGTAAGATAGATTATGAGCGAATGTCTGCCGATAAACTCTACAGGTCTTGCTATGGCAGTCATGACTTTGCCCTTAGCAGCGAACAAAGTCTTCTTTTCCTTATAGCAGGTCCTTCCTACAACGCATCCTATAAGGAATACGCCGAGCCAGGGGAAAAGCGGCATATAATCGGCCATATAAGGCTGCTCTTCAATCATAAAGCCTACCGGAAGGAATATCAGTTTATCAGTGCAAAAATCCATGTAGTCCATATCACAACCGCAGATGACGATGTAAAGGCCGACAAGACCCATAATGAGATTTACTATCTTGGGATTTACTCCGGTCTTCGACTCAATAAACTGGATAAGCGCATAGAGGAATATTCCGCATGTAAGTACTGCCAGGACATTAAATATGATAAGACACTCGATGCCTGTGACCTTATAAATGATAAATGTTCCTATATCGAGCGCGAGCGTCGCTGCAAGGATCTTCAATCCTCGCTTAACATTGCTCCTCGAAAATGTAGAGCATATGCCTGATACGCCTACGAAAAGAACGACTATTACAGGATGGACAAAAGACCAGAACCAGTTTGCCTCAAGATAAGAAAATGTATTGACACCGAATTCATATCTGACGTCCCATGACATATGCATGAAGAGCATCATTATAAGAGCGATGCCTCTTAAGAAATCTAGTTCCCAGGCGCGGTCTTTTGCTAATCTCTTTCCGCCCACTTTAAGCCTGCCCTTCTGCAAGACAGCTGCCTAATGCCGTCGCGAAAACTGCATCCTCAGGAATGATCATATTTACACCATAGAGATCCTCAAACGGGATCAGATATTTCTGGCACTCCTTAAGACCTGTAAGCTGGCCGGTAAAAACGATATCCTTAATGCCGCACTGTCTTGAAGCCATGACTGCGACAGTACCGATGGACTGATAAACGAGATTAAACACGCCTGCCATCTTATCTTCTCTGGAAAGATCATCTGCAGCCTTACCGAAATTGGATGCCGTAACATTCATAGGAAGTCCTGTTACTCCATCCTTTGTAATATCTCCGATCGTAAGATCGCACTTTAAGATATCTCCTTCAGTAGCCATATCGGAGAGCTTAACGGCATCGCTTGTACCTGTTATAGCAAGACCCAGTCCGACCAGAGTTCCTCCGCCGACACCGGAACCAATGATATGTCTTACTTCTTCTTTTCTGGCTTCGAGATAAGCTGTGCCTGTTCCCATGCTGACTACAACAGCATGATCAAGACCCGAAAGATAAAGACCGCCAAGACCCGTAGCCTTGAATTCCTCAACAGCTACCGTCTTAATTCCGAGAATAGGACCTGCCGGGAAGCCGGATCCGACACCGGTGATATTGATCTGCTCAATATCACTTATCGAAAGAGAATTGTCGTTGATAAGTTTTCCAACTGCACCGAAAGCAGAAGTAACCGGATCTGCGGCTCTTACAATGTCCCTGGCAATGATCTTGCCTTCCTTCATTCCGACGATCTTTGTCGTACTGCCGCCAATATCCAATCCGACCTTTATTTTCATTGATCCTGTCTTCCTTATTTTTTTAGTAATTCTATCAAATTAGAGAGTATTTATAAACCTAGCACCGCTTTCCGTCTCCGACAATAAAAAAGGCTCTGCAGATAAACTGCAGAGCCAAAGTTAAATATCTTAAGTAATTAACCCCACTTATATTTAAGCTTTGCGTAGTAGGTTACGGTAGGATGTGTGGATGTTCCTTCGAGATCAGCCTTAATAGAATTGAAGGCCTTAGTGTTAACAACACCCTGAGGATCCTTGCAGAATTCTGTCATCGTTGCCTCTGTCATGCCTGCGGAACTTGTATCTACATATACTTTTCTGTTAGCAGCATCAGCACCTGCAAGAGCTGCTCTCTCATAGAAACGAGGTACCCATAAGCTTCCGTCATATCTGTAGATATAGTCTGTTCTAGCGTAATTATCCTTGATGTAGATACGATAATTTACAAGTACAGCATTATAAATACCATCTTCAGAACCTGTTGATGCCTTCTCCTCAACGTTGAAGAACATGATTACTGACCACTTGGAAGGTGTGGAGCTGTTACCGATGAACTTAGGTGTAAATACATTTGAAACACCTGCGCCGGGTGTGCCGCTGGGTTTGCTTACCTTAAGCAAAGGAGCACCACTTACGCCCTTAGGATTGTCGATATACCATGCCCACTCTTTGTTCTTAGCGCCTGAACCCTGTGTGCAGTCAAGGAATGAGTTCTCAAAACCCTTAGCATATAACAATGCATAATCTGCAGAGTCGTCAATGTTGTATGTTGTAACGAATGAATTGGAGATCGAAACACATACTCCGCCGATTACACCGCCTATCATGCAAATGATAGCAAGTGACAAAAGCATTTCGACTAAGGTAAAACCTTTTCTGTTCTTAATTGTCTTCTTCATTGCTTATCACCCCGCTCACTGACCAGAAGGTTTCGTCGAGGTTCCGCCGCTGCTGCCAAATGATCTGTGGGCGCCGCCAACCTGTCCGATAACATCATTAGTTCCTAAGCCGCTAAGATCATAATCTTCAGCAACTTCATACTGAGGAAGAACTACCCATTCATACCTGGGATTGCCACTGGAATCAAGGTGTGTATAGTCAACTCTGATAGCAATCTTATACTTGGAAGAATCAGCTGATGCTCTCCAATATTCAGGATAGTAAACGATAGCCTTTCTGTTATCTACCAACTCATCTGTGCTGCCGTAATGATTGCCGTCCTTAGGTGCATATGCTGCATCCTGGAAAGGCAATGTTCCCGGAACTGTATTGTCCAATGTATATTCGGAAACAACCTCAACATAGAGAGGCTCGAGATTATAACTTGCAGGGCAGACAAATGTCAGATTCTTCGTGGTAACACCGGTACCGAGTTTCTGCTGACGGCCTGAAGTACCACGGTTAGACATTGAGTTCTGCTTGGCTACTCGGTCCATACAAGCTGCATAGTTATTGGCACCTGACTTGCTATAAACTGAAGTCTGATATGAATAACCCATCGTAGCGATAAAACCATTTATAAGCATTGTTGAAATAACAACAAGAATAAACGTAGCTAAGAGGGTCTCGACGAGGGTAAAGCCCTTGCGGTTTGTTTGTTTAACAACGCGTTTCATATTTCTGCACCTCAATAATTAATTAGCAAATGAATATCTGGCAAGAGAATCCTCACCACTGTGAATCTGTGCATTGAGAGAGATGGAGGAGTCAGCAACGGCATCATTTGATCTATTGGCAGTTCTGATCAATCCGGCAACGCCTACGCCAACGACACCTGCAAGTATTACAATAATTGCAACTACGATCAATATCTCTAAAAGTGAGAAACCACCTTTGGATAAGTGTCTTTTATCTAATCTGCGCATAAACCCCTCCAAATATAGAGTTTCATCTAATACTTCCTTATTTGTATTATACTGACTTCCGTGCAAATTTCAACTGGAAAGTTAATAATTTGTTAAAATTTTTCATAATTCATTAACAAATACAAAAAATAGCGGAGAACCGAAGTTCTCCGCTATCATTATTGCTTTTTAATCAGCAATCAGTTCTAGTTTGGTTATTAGCCGAGAACTGCGTCGATCTCGCTGTTAACAACCTCTACAGAGCTGTTGTGCTCAACTACGGAGCTAGCTGCTGCCTTAGCCTTGTTGAGGTATGCACCGATACCAAGAACGAGAACTGCTGCAAGGATAACGATGATAGCAATAACGAGTACCATTTCTACGAGGGTGAAACCCTTCTTTGACTTCTGAATCTTCTTCATTTTAGATTCCTCCTGTAAGTTTTTGAGTTTGTAG
>JAFYJX010000084.1 GCA_017537905.1 Clostridiales bacterium
CGCGATCCGCAATTTCTACGGCGTTCCGATGGACATCGAGTGGGCAGTGGCTAAGCGCAAAGTCTATATTCTTCAGGCCAGACCCATCACGACGCTGACAAGGCTGGTCGTCAAAAACTACGACATAAACGGCACGCGCTCTGGCTTAAAACTTCTTACCAAGACCAATGTCGGCGAGATCTTCATGAAACCCGTAAGCCCCATGACCTTCAGCGTGCTGGAGAAGATCAACGAATTCCTTGGGCTCCCCGAGTGGCTCGACAACATCTGCGGCCAGGCATACATGAACGTGTCCGTAATGTGCTCGCTGATGGTAAGCTTCGGCAAATCGCGCGAGAAAGCCTACGATACCGTAAAAGACTTGGTCGGCGGCATCCCCGAAGGCTGCGAGATACCCATTTCGCCCTTCTACAAAAAGGCGTTTAAAAAGAATCTCTGGCAGCTCTTCTTCCCCAAGGAAAAATCAAAGCTCACGAAAAAGCAGAAACACGAAATGGTCGCAAATCTCCACGTCATTTCAGAGGAGCTCATAGCACAGATAAAAACGATCAAGTCCAGCTCCGGACTCATGGCTTTCTGGGACGATGTCCTGCAGCCGAAATTAAACGACGGCCTGGCTTCTATCCTGGCCGAGAGCGGAACTTCTCTGGTGCCGCTTTTCAGTCTGCGCAAAAAGATCTCCGGTATTGCCGGCGAAGACATGGCAAACCGCCTCTGCACAGGGTCTCTCGGCATCATCGAATGCATGAAGCCGACGCTGCTTTTAGAAGACATCGCATCCGGCAAAATGACACGCGAGGAATACCTCCGCGAATGCGGCCACAGGTCAGCTGACGAGATGGAACTGATGGCGCCACGCCCCTACGAAGATCCATCCTTCATCGACGCTTTGCTGAAGGACCGCGAGGCCACAACAGCGAGCCTCCGCGAAATGCAGGAGCGCCAGAAGACTTCATACGACGAGGCTCTCGCTGAGTTCAAGGAAAAGTACCCTTCCAAACGGAAGTGGATCGACAAAGAGATTGCCAAGTTTATCCACGCGAATGTTTTTCGAGAGGACATCAGGAGCAAAGGCGTCCGCATTTTCTGTGTTTTCAGGGAATACTGCCTTAAGGCCGGCGAGTTAAACGGCATTGGTGAAGACATCTTCATGCTGGGCTACAAGGAAATGTTTGCTCTCCTTAAGGGCGACACTGCCGCCCTCTCCTACATTCCCGCCCGCAAAGAGAATTTCGCAAAATACCTCTCCTATCCCAGCTTCCCGAGCCTTATCATCGGCAGATTCGATCTGGAAAAATGGATGGAAGACCCTGACAGGCGCTACGATTACTTTGTCAGCGGCCGCGCTGCTTCCGACGATACCGCCTCCGACGTCAAAGGCTTTGCAGGCGCTGCCGGCGTTGTCACCGGAACCGTCCGCGTGATCGACGACGTGAGCCGCATCGGCGAGCTTAAGCATGGCGAGATCCTGGTCACCCGCGCCACCAACATCGGCTGGACAGTTGCCTTCCACAAGGTATCTGCGATCGTCACGGACATCGGTGCACCCCTCTCGCACGCCGCAATAGTGGCAAGAGAATTCGGCATCCCGGCTGTCGTCGGGTGCTCAAACGCGACCACGGTCCTTAAGACCGGCGATGTTGTCACAGTAGACGGAGAAAAAGGCACTGTGACGATCGTAAGGGACTGATTCTTAATCGCAGTTGTATCCTAAACGCCTCGAAAAAAACGGTTTTAGGATACAAAATCGCATTTTTGTATCCTTTTTGGCCTGTTTTTTCGCGTTTTAGGATACAAATCGATTGGAGGGCGCGATCAATCCGGCGTACCATCCCGTCCAACGCCTGCAACATTTCTCCTCCCCCATCTGTATTAGTGGCATAAGGCATATAAAAAATATTTATGTTACTATTACTTGAAGGAAGAAAGAGGAGAGGCTTCATGATAGATTTTTATAACGCATTTATCTCGTACAAACACGCACCGCTGGACATTAAGATCGCTTCACATGTTCAGAAGGAACTCGAGCATTTCCATGTACCGCATAAGCTTAAGGGCAAGATCAAGCATGAGAAGATCACCAGGATCTTCAGGGACAAGGACGAACTCCCGATCACGAGCGACCTTACGGAGACCCTTACAAATGCGCTCAGGAATTCAGAGCACCTGATCGTTATCTGCTCGACCAACACCAAAGAGTCGATTTGGGTAAAAAGAGAGATCGCTACTTTCCTTCAGACACATACCAAGGACAAGATCTTTACGGTGCTCTGCGACGGCGAACCTCAGGATGTAATTCCCGAGGAGCTCCTCACCGCAGACAAGCAGATCGTTGATGCAAACGGATTTACCCATACGGTAAAGATCCCTGTAGAGCCTCTGTCATGCGACTACAGACTGCCTATGGGCAGAGCCGATAAGGAAGAACTCCCCAGGCTTGCGGCAGGCCTTTTGGGCTGTTCTTACGACGAGCTCCAGAGAAGAAACAGGCAGTACAGAATGAGACGTGCTGCAGCCATTATCGCTGCTGCATTTGCTGGTGTTGCTGCTTTTGGTGTTTATGCTTTTATCAGCAGACAGCAGATCAATAAGAGCTACGTTGAGTCTTTGAGAAGCAAATCCATCTATCTCGCAAACGAAGCAACCCAGCTTTTGGATGCAGGCAACAGAGTAGAGGCTATCCAGCTCGCTCTTGAAGCATTACCCAAAAACAAGAATGATAAGATGCCGGTAACAGCTCCCGCCATGCGTGCGATCATTGACACGACAAATGCTTATAAGACAAGCATGGGCATGGGCTTTACTCCTGTATGGAACTACACGACTGCTTACGATATTGAACTTGCAATGTTATCCGATAACAAAGAACATCTGGCCGTTATGGATAAGATGGGAAATACTTATTGCTGGGATACCGAGACTCGTGAGCTTATTTTCGAGAAGACTGTCGAAAACAGACCTATAAAGATTTTCTTCCTGGATGATGACACTCTTATTCTTGCCTTTGCAAACCGTGTTGAAGCATATAACGTGGTAGCTCAGAAGAACATATGGACCTATAAAATCACCGATCACGAAATAAATGAGTACGCTCTTGCCAGTGCTGCCAATTCATTGTATCTCGATATAGGAGAAGGCCAGATCGCAAAGATCTCCGGAAGAGACGGTAAGGTCGTCGAGACATATGAAGTATTGAAAGACAAGTTCGTGAGGACCGTCTACTATCTGACTGTATCAGAAGACGGAAAGACCCTCGCGTATAGCGATTCTTCATTTATTTTCTCAACTACGGCTATTTGTACCTACAACACGGAAACAAAAAAGGAAACTACCGGAACTCTTGATGTGTCAATGGTTCACAGCTTCCAGCTCATAGATAAAGATCACCTTTTGATTATAGCCAGCGATAACATTATCGGAACAAACACAATAGACTACGGAAGTTTCAAGTATGTTGATAAGGCCAAAATGACCTGCTACTGCTACGATAGTCAGATGAATGTTAAGTGGTCTGCCGAAATCGAGCAGAATGTATCAGCCAGCCATTTCGGTTCGTTGGCTCTGCCTTCCAGAAATGCAGTTCTCTGCTTTGCCGGTAACGGTGCTCTCATCTGCGATATCGATTCAGGTAAAGTATTGAATACTTTGTCGACCAGCAGTGCAATCGTCAATGCATATGATGTAAACCATACCGGGATGCCTCAGCTCATCTGCAGATATGGCGAATATTATTACCAAGCCAATCCGGATAAAAACGGTTTGTGCGAAATGGATTTCGAATGCAATAATCTCAACTTCGGTTTCCTCGGCACAGGACTCTTTGCAATCCCGTGTGAGAGCAACAATATTATCTTTTTTGATCAATATCTGGTAGATGACGAATGGGAAATGATCAAGGCCCCTGGCAGTTATATTGCCGGCACATCCTGGCAGGGTTTCGACTATGATGATGATTATCTCGTAATCGCAGGAAAACTCCGTGATGAAGATATTGTAAGGATAAGTATTGTTGACCTTGAATCCGGCAAGCTGTCTTCTTCTACAGATGTAACACTTCCCGATGACACGCTGTCAGATTTGGACGTCCAGCTCATTAATGGGGAATTCTATGCCTTTATCGGAAAAGAAATTTATACGGTCGATCCAAAAGACGGTTCGGTAGACAAGATCAGTGCTGAGCTCGAGACATTGTCTACGGTAAGCAACGGGAAAGCCATTACTGTCAAAATCAACTCTTTCGACAATACGATTGAAGTAAAAGTAACAGACATAGTTAAGAACAAGACCAAGGAAATTACCGGAACAGTAAATGATAAACTTGAGGCTGGTTATATGGGAAATTCTTTCTATTTACCGGCAGCTGATGCTGTTTTCTTCTGTTCAGGAGACAGATTGTTTGTTGCCGATCTGAACAAATCCAAGATCAAGGAAGTATCTGTCGCAGACAGCTGGACGTCAAGTCTTTATAAGAGACTGTATGTAACTTCTAATGATGACGGCTCTAAGATCCTTGTATCTGACAGACATACCATTACAGTTATGGATTCTTCTTACAAAGAACTCTATACCGTCCACAGTGACTGCGAATCCAGATGCGGAGCTGTTTTTAAAGATGGTATTTTGTATCTTTGCTCCGATAATTATCTCAGCCTTTACAAGGAAGAAACCGGAGAGCTGATCAACAGGATCGCTCTAACATACGACGTTCCGGGCGCAGCCAAATTTGTCTTTAATGAAAAGGCTCATGAAGTTTATATACAGACATCAGATTCGATCAGCATTGTCGATACCGAAGCCTGGGTAGAGATCGCCTGCATTTCCGGCGCTTATTGTTATAACGCGAAATCTGACCGTTTCTATGCTTATTCTTTCCAGACATCAAGTCAGTGCTACGTAGGTTTCTTCAAACACTATACTATGGAAGACCTGGTCGCTAAGGCAAAGAGATTCCTTGGCAAACGTGAGATGGACGAAGTCACGAAGATGAAATACGGTCTCTGATACCACATTAACAGCTCGAAAATAAAGGCCCTCGCTGAGGGCCTTTTTCATTGCTATTTAAAAGTCAGGATTAACGGATCAGAACGCCTTATAGGACTTGTCCATGATATCTTTGTTGATGATATAGATATCGTGCTCATCATCGGCTCTGACGGCGATGTAATCGCCTACTCTGCCTGAATAGTACTTATCCTCTGTCCAGGCCGTGAAGAGCTTTACAGGCTGCTCCAGAGGCTTTGCGAATATGATGGAGCTGCCTAATGACCTTACGGTCTTCGCGTAAGGCAGGACATACTTGATCTCGCCCGTGCCGGAGTTCCTGATCCTCGGCTCGTATTCGAACTCTCTTGTGTAGAGGAAATTCGTAAACTCGTAGCTGCTCTTGACCTTCTGTTCGGAGATAGGATATATCTCGCCTTCAACACCGATCATGAGATAAGCTTCCTCGTCGATTACCGTGTCGACGTCGCCTTCGAGTGTTCTGATATTGATGTGAGTTCCGACAGGGAAAACATCGGCAAGCCTTACGGTGCCCATCGTCTGCTGAATCTTGGAATAACGCCTCATCTTAGTGGTGTCGAGCGTAGTATCCTTTGCATAGATAACGATATATGTGTCGTAATAGAGAGCCAGTCTTTCCCTGATGATCTCCTTTGCGGGTTTGGTAAGAAGTTCTGGCTTGATAGTGCCGCCGGCCTTCAGGATGTGACCGCCGCCGCCGCCCATTCCGTCAGCCAGGAATGCCGCGAGCTCGTTGGCATAGACTTCCTTGGAGCAGCTTCTTACGGAGAACTTTACTTCGTACTGGCTTACATAGAATGCGACGCAGACGTCAACGCCTTCCGTCTCAAGCGCGAAATCACTGATAACACCGAGGATCGACGGGTCACAGGGCTCAGCCTCGATTACCAGATATTTATTGCTCTCGTAATATTCATAGTTGAGGATTGCTTTTCCCGTGATCTGCAGTTCGTTCAAAGAGATGTTGGAGTTGCTCATCTCCGTAACGATAGCCTTGTTGAAATTCAGGGAATCGAGCATATCTCGGTCAATAGGGTGCGATACTTCCGAGAGCCTGTTGGTGTCGGTATAAAGACCGTAGTAGAGCGCTGTTGCAACGAACTTGTTCTCGTTCGGATCGTATCCTTCTTCCCTCAGCATCTTCCATACGACTGTGGAACAGCTGCCGAGTTCGTTATTGATATTGGAAAGTTTATCGTCTGTCTCGACCAGCTTTCTGTGGTGGTCGATGATGGCAACCTTTTTCGCTTCAGTCATGGTAACGTTCTTCTCGCCATACTGGCAGTCAACCGTTATCAGGAGATCAGGCTGCTCTTCGGTACTGATAAAAGGCACATACTCGATCGGGATCTCAAGCTTCTTGACCATGATCGTAAGATTGCTCTTCTTGATCTCGTTGCGTCCTCTGTAGATAAATCTGACGTCTTTGCCGTTCTTCTCGAAAAACCACTTCAACGCAAAACCGGATGCAATTGCATCAGCGTCAGGATTGTCGTGACATTGAATAACAACGTTCTTAAATCTTAATAAGTCTTTTAATCGCATGCGCCCACCAATTTCAGTTACTGATTTAAGCATTGTATCAGAATTTTTGGGCAAGTACATTAGAAGCTGATTACAATCGTAAGTCTTAAAGATTTTTGTCAATTCGTTCTGTCTGCAGGAACACCTCTGATATTTATGCTTTGACAGCTTCCAGGATCGGCTCCAAATAGGACTTGTCTGTCCAGTCATGTGCCTCATTATCGGTTGCTTCAACAAGAGCTTTTTCCCAAACGGCCATTTCATTGGGATCCTTTTTCAAAAGTGATTTGCGGAGCATTGTGCAAAGATTTCTGTCGATAAATGACATGCTCTTAAGATCGAAAGTTCCTCTGCAATAGAAAACGGGAATCCCCTTAAGTTCGTCTTTCATGTTCATATCTATTACGGCATCAACTGCAGTCTTGTCGTAGGGTGATGCGCCGCATGTGAAAACAAGGATCTTCTTACCCTTAAGCTTTCCGATATTTTTCTTAAGATATGAAGTGCACGCTATGCCTGATGCATATACGCCGCCGCCCAGGATAACGGTGTCGCATTTAGAAGCCTCGTCTATATCTGCTTCCTTGGTGCTTACGCAAGGAAATCCGGTGGCTTCAGAGAGCCACTCGGCGTACTTTTTCGTCGCGCCGTATTTTGACTTATAAATAATTATTCCGTTCATTTATTCTGCCTCCGTGAGGTTCTTCTCGATCTTCGTGATCGTCTTGATTGTTGTCTTAAGGTCTTTTTCCGGGATGCCTTCGAACATCTTTGCCATGACCTTCATGCTCATCTCGTTATTCTTTTCGCAGAACTTCATGCACTTTTTGGTGAGGACGATGCGCTGCTTTCTCTTGTCACTCTCGTCTTCTTTGAACTCTACAAAACCCTTGCTCTCGAGCTTTAAGAGGATCTGCTTTACATTCTGGTGCGAGCTCCCTAAGACCTCCGACAGCTCTCTAATTGTCGGCGCTTCCTTACACATGTTTATGCATATGATCGCGAAAAACTGCTTCCAGCTGATCTCCTTCATCATGTTGTCCGCCATTGCCTGGAAGCGGTTCTCGAAAGCGCTCAAAAGGCCCAAAAGATAATAGCTGGAAGGTATCCCTTCAAAATCTAATGTGTTGCTGTTGACTGTATCTTCTATGCTCATAGTACTTCTCCACAATAGGTAATATATTACGCATTATGGTAACATGTTACCTATTTGATGTAAAGAGTCTTTTCGTGCCGGGCGCCGGCATGGTATAATAAATATGTTGCAGGGTAATTAGTTATTCGCGCTCTGCAGCCGCGACGCTCGTAAGGGCGGGGTTACCAATGATAAGAACCTTAGAATCTCATCATGAATGACAAAGTAGGACGGGTATCAGCCCGTAGGTTTTGCTGTTCGTGAAAGGAGGTTCTTTTTTATGTCTCACGATAGCGATTTTGAATATTTCGAGAAGATGGCTCATTGGAGTTTCGATGAGTATGGCATTCATGAGGAATGCCTGACCGACTGGGATCTTTACGGCCTGCTCAGCGCGTATGCCACGCCCGATTCGCACATTCTCGATCTCGGCACCGCAGGCGGCGAGAAGATCTTGGAGTTCTTCCCTGACTGCGCAGAGATACTTGGCACGGACTACTCCCCTGCCATGGTGGAAACCGCGCGCGTCAATCTCGCAAAGAGCGGCCGCAAAAACATCTCGTTCAAGGTAATGGACAACCTCAACATGGATGTGCCGGATGAACATTTCGACATTGTCGTAGCACGCCACACCTGCACCGATCCGGTGCAGATTCTTCGCTGCTTAAAGCCCGGCGGCCACCTGCTCATCAGGGGCGTCGACAAGTACGACTGCTGGAATCTAAAACTCATCATGGGCGGCGGCCAGGGCTGGAACGACCCGGTGCCGGTCTCGATCGTCGATTACGAGAATGTTCTGAAAGCAGGCTTTGCGGACGTCGAACTCGTGCCGATCCACACACGTGAATACTTCAAGGACAGGGAGTCGTTCAAGAGCTTTTTGGAGGCCGTTCCGATATTGGACGGCGTGGCCATCGAAGGCGCGCCTTTGGATGAGGACCTGCTCGACAAATACATAGCTGAGAACACAGTAAACGGAAGGATAATCCTCTACCGCGCGTATTACGGATTAAGTGCCAGAAAGCCGTAACAGCACCTTTTACGACTGATCTTCTCCATTCGCGACAACAAAAGTGCCGTTCACGACACTTCCCGTTTTGACGCCCTTTTGCTTGGTACTATTACGCTGTCAAAAGCAAAAACCAAAACGAAAAGCGAGGAAAACAGTTATGGAATACGTAAGAGGCACAGATATCAACGCACTTTCAAAGTTCTGGCTCAAGAGAGTTGCAGACGGCAGGATTGAAATCCACGAGAGCTTAAGAAGCGTTCTCTCATATGAGCTGCTCAGCAACATGCTCACCGAAGCAAAGCAGAGCTTCGTTACCGCTGATGGCAAGGTCATCAAGGATATGCCCCAGGCAGAGATCCTCTTCATGACAAAGAAGATCAACAAGAAAAAGTACATCATCGGGTTGTCAGAGATAAAGAGAGTTGCAGGCGAGCCTTCAACCAAAAAGGGCATTGAGCGCTGGTTTGAAGAATCAACGGATAAGTTCGTTGAGGGCAGAAGATTTTTCGCAGAAGGCCTCGAAAAAGAACTGGCATATTTCGACCACTCCATGATCGAGCATTTAAGAAACTCTGTAGGTTCAGGCCAGGCAGGAGAAGCTGAGTATAAGGATAAGCTCATCTCCAGAGTTAAGACCAAGAAGATCCTCGGCATCACGGTAACAAGAACAGTTTTGTTCATCGCAATGTTAATCCTCTGGGGCCTTGCATTTAAGAATCTGGCACTCGGACTCTGCTTCGCCATCTGCTTTTTAGGAAGCTTTACGATAGTTACGAATAAGGCAATGTCAGAGCAGAAAGATCTCGCCCAGACAGAGGTTTAAGTCAAAGAAAACAGGAATAGATCTTTTTGACATATGTGCCGGCCTTTGCTGACTTTTACTGTTTTCCGTCAGCGAAGAAACCGGCACTTTTTCAGAAACAAAAAGCCCGGAACCATAACAGTTCCGGGCTTATTTAATCTCAGTTAATCAACAGATCAGTCGTTTGCGGAATCGTAGATTTCCTTGCATGCCTTGAAGTAATCGTAAGTGATGCTTCTTAAGCGGTATGAGAGGTTCTTGAGGATCATGTCGACCTTGGCAGGAGCGGACTTGAAGAGCCCGGGGAGATCTTCTGCGCGGATGATCTCAACGCGTGTGTCGCCAACTTCTGCAACTGCTGTTGTGTCACGAGCCTCGCCAGTGAGCATTTCCATCTCGCCGAAGCAGGCAACAGGCTCTACTTCCTGGAGCTTCAACTCATCAACTGCACCGTACTTGCTGTAGATGCCGACGCTGCCGCTGTGGAGGATGTACATGCACTTGCCGACGTCGCCTTCCTTGAAGATGATCGTGCCGTAATTGTATGTCTCACCGTCGCCTGCGTTCTGGTTGGAAACGAGTCTGGATGCCTCGCGGAGCTCCTCTGCGCTCGGGCGCTCGAGTCTGAAGTTCTTTGATGTGAGGTAGATAGACTGCTGGGCCATCTGTGCGAAGAATCCGAGATACTTATCCTTGGAATTAGTTCTTCTGGCATCGTCCAATGCCTTCTTGGCTTCGTTAGCATCGTCAGTCATCTTCTTGATCCTGCTGCCGAAGACTTCCATGATGGAAATGATCTTCTCAGGATTCTGTGTGAAGTAGTCGTTAAGCTCTTCTGCAGCAATCTCGACAACCTGAGCCTCACCCAATGCAACTACTGTAGCGCTGCGGGGATAGTTCTCGATTACGGCCATCTCGCCGAAATACTGTCCGGGTTCGAAAATAGCGATCTGTACCTCATCATCCTTGCCATAGTTCTTGTAAACTGCGGCCTTGCCTGCCAAAAGCTGGAAGAAAGTATTACCTGTATCTCCCTCTCTGATGATGATCTCGCCGTCGTTGAAAATCTTTTCCATCGTGCTCATGTTGTGATCCCCCTTCAGGAATTTTATAGGCTCAAATGAGTTTTATATTCAGATAAATCGATTGTATTTTCTAACCGGCCTTTTGTCAATTAAATAAGGCCTGCCTTGCGCTTCTCGCACTCAGGGCAATACGTTATCGGCGTGATCGAAAAGAATGACTCTTTCCTGTATCCGCACTTGGAGCAGATAAAGACATACTTGGTAAATGCAGTGCCCATCGTCGTGCTCACGATCCATGTGCCTTCTGACTCCTTCTCAGCAGGCTTCTCGGCCGCTTCCTCTGCAATCGGAACTACAGGAGCAACAGGAGCTGCGGGAACGACAGGTGCAGCAGGCTCTTCAGGAACACTCTCGATCTCTGGAGCTGCCTGGATCGTAATGGTCTCTTCGTCAAACCATGTCCTGGGCTTGGGTTCTTCAAATGTGCACTTGGTGATATAGAACGGGCATCCGGCGCAATCGTCCCTGTTGACGCACATCCTGTAAATGCCTCTTAATAACTGGTCTACCTGTTGTTCTCTATTGTCATTATTCATTGGCTTTACTCCTTTTCGAGATTTAGATTTGCAAAATCTAAATGAGGATCATTATCACCGCAGTTTAACGATCTGTTAGCAGTTTTCCGTTCTATATATGTAGGCGGCAGCACCGCCCGAAAACGGCGCGCACGTTGGATTTCAATTATCAAATGATTTTCAAATGACTTTTATATTATAGCATCTCAAAACGGTGATTTATATCACCTGGCCGTCTTATGTGGTTGTCCTATTATTGGGATATTTTTGAGAACATTTGTTTGTGGTTTTGGTATAATAATATCGGTACGGCCTGCTTAATGGGCGGTTGCCTTCTGAGTACTTTTAATCACATCCTGAGTTTTTTCAGGAGAGTTTAATAGGAAAGGAGGCTGTTGAAGTGACAGCATATGAGATTTTTTCTCTGATGATAACACTGATCAGTTTGCTGGTTGGAGTCGTCGCTGTGATTCTGAAACTATTTGCCTACCTGGATTCCCGGTATAAGCGCAAATATAAACCCCACCCAAAGACTGGCACTCTAGGGTGGGGTAAAATTTCTTCACTCAGAAGCAACCGTCTTTGCAGACCGTGCTTTCTTGAAATTATTGTAGCATCACGCTATTTATCAGTCAACGAACAGCTCAGATAATCAGGTAATATCATCACCTGTTAACAGGACATTTTATAAAATTTCACGTGCTCCTGCATGCGCGTAATAGACGCGTTTCGGAGAGCCGCGCAATATCATGTCCCAATCGTTTCTGTAAGGGGTGTTCTCATCATAGACATCCATGTACTCGAGCGGTTCGAGATCGCCTGCTAAAAGGATCTTATCCCGATCTAACGTTATGACAACGCTGCCTTCGCCGTGACTTGTTATACCCATGACATCGCCGTGAAAACCGATCTTACTGCCGAAGAACGAACGCGCTTCATCAAAGCCAAGCACTAAGGCCTTGCTCTCGTCTATGGGTTTATAGTCCAGATGCGGTTCCCGCTCGAAAATATGGTCCGAATAATGCACAAACGGCACCTGGGATTCCATGATCACCAGCTTCACGCCCTGGTCCATAAGCCCGCTTATGAGGCCAATGTGATCAGGATGGTAATGTGTTGCCATGACATAGCTGATATCGGACACTTTTATGCCGATATCCTTGATTGCTTTATAAAAAGCCGGCAGAGTGCCGGCATAATCGGTATCTATCAGGAGATTTGCCTTCTCTCCCCTGATAAGAAACGTGCTTGTATTTCCGTATTTGATTTCCGTGAACATGATGAAGTTTTTAACACCTGCAATCTACTTCAGATTGATTATCCAGTTGTCGCCATCAACAATGTACTGGAATTCGTTAAGGTCAGGATCGTTGAAAACCTTCATGAGATCGTTAAAATCACTGACGGTATTGATCTCGGAAAGTCTTTCTGTGTCGATCCACTCCACCGCGCCTTCATCAGACGATCTCAGACTGCCGGTAAATTCTTCAGCCTTAAAAAGCAGAACGATGTATCTTCCTTTTTCGATCGGGAACTGTTTGATGCCGGCTAGTCTGGGATGGATAATGTCCAGGCCGGTCTCTTCCTTCATTTCCCTTACAACTGCATCAACAAAGGACTCTCCGGGTTCAACGTGACCTCCGGGCAGTGTATATCCCTTCCAATCTTCTTTTACACGGTTCTGAAGAAGGAGCTTGCCGCCATCTTGTATCAGGCACAGAACTGTAAGTTCAACATTTTCGGTTTTGTGTTCCATATTGCCCTTGCGCTTTATACCCCTTTTTTAAACCAGATTTATTACCCTGCTTCGTTTCTCCTTCAGTAAGGCATCGAAATCCTTAAGATATTTCTGAAATCTTTCGTCGTCTTTGCCGGCGACGCAGACCTTTTTGTTCTTACACAAATAATTATATGTTGTACATTCGGATTTGTCTTTAGTTGTGACACTGCCGGTAACGTAGGGGGTCGTGATGCTGCCGGACAGGGTCTCCGGAAAGAGCGCCAGCAGATCGGTCAGTTCATCTGTTGTAAATCTCGTGGGACTGATATCTAAGACATCAATATTTCCTTTGGCAAGACATTTGTAGTCGTTGTCAGAAATGGTCTTTCCGCACCATTCGAAATGCCTGACCGTGGAATCCGCAACAGGTCTTAAGGAATCAATTACCATGCCTGCCCAGACCTGGTCTCCAAGCCCGAAGAATTCCAGAGCAGGAGCGGTCTTGATCTCACTAATGCTATGCAGTCTGGAAAAGTCGTAAATGCCAAGACCTTTCAGATTCTTGTTCCCGCTCATGTCCCATAAAGAAATGGATCTCTGATTGGAAAACCAGTTGATGAACTTAATTCCGCTCAAAGTACCTAGCGGAGATAAGTCCCCAACCAACTTGTTTTTCCAAAAAGAGATCGCGTCAAATTGCTTGCCGTATTGCTTAATGAAATACTCGAACGTGTCCTGCTTCAAGCCTGAGATGACGATCGAACGGGCATCAGGATTGTTCCATATTGCCTCGTCGATCTGACCAGCGGAAACCGTGCCTCCGCCTACTTCTTTTTGAACCAGATCAATATCGAAGTTCTCAAAAGATGCGGACGTAAAGTTTCCTATATCTACCATCTTCGGGCTCCTTTAAAACAATAGCTTTCGCTTATTCTAACATCAGCCGTATGCAGGTTCCTTCTGATCCTGAATTACGAATTCATAGTCCTTTTCGTAGTATTTGCTGTAGAAATCTTTGTAATCAAGATATATCTCGGACTTCTTATCAGAATCGGGATCAAAACCATTCAGTGATTCCTTCAGAGCATCCGCAAAGAGTGACTTCTCACCATAAGGTACCCATCTGACTTCGCAGCACTTCTGTCTCTCGTATCCGTCCCAGTATGCATTCAATGCTTTCGCATACTGTTCGCCGTCTGTAAACAGGTTGCCTGATGCATCCTTCAGCCATACACTAACCTTTTTTGAGTCCATGTCGGCGCTGATGCTGCTGCCTCCGATCGTATCACACTTGATCTTGTCTCTGAAGCAATAAGATGAAAACCACAGACTCTTTTCTTTCCATCCTGATGCGGTGTAATCCTGGAGCATGTAGTAATACTCGCCGTCTTTTTTGAAGCAGTCATATACAACGGAATGGCCGCTGTTTGTTGCGTTCATGGTAAAGTCGCTCGTAGCATCCTGCATCTCGCTCGAGAAAGCATCGTTCTCCACCTTTACCAGCTTGGAAAGGTCTTCCGATACTTCAAAGAACTGCGTATAAGAAAACGCTCCGGAGCCCTGGCAGGTTGTGAGAATGAATTCCAGTCTGCCGTTGTGATTGAAATCAGTTACGGCAAAATACACTGGCTCCTCATACTCGTTATAAGGATATTTCTCATTCAAAGAATCGTAATTCGATGCAATGAGATCAAGCTGTGCTTCATAATCCTTGGCGTTGAATTTCTGAATTTCTTCAGATGAAGGAACCGTGTTGTTATCATCCAAAACTACCGCTTCGGTAGTATCTTCAGAAGAAGCCGGTGCTTCAGAAGAAACTGAAGAAACTGTTGTTACCCCATTCGTACTGCATGCCGTAAGCATCGCAAGGCATAGTGAGGCTGTTGTAAACATAGTTAATTTTTTCATACCTGTTATCCACCATTTTTCCTAAAGTTAATGGACGTATTATAACAAGTCTGAATTTTCTAAATGAGGCATTTTAAAGGGATTAAAATTACATCACTATTTCTTTTTCACATCAGTAATCGAACCGTCAGGATGCTTTATTTTCAAGCTTTCCAGCTGCGAAGACAGGTTTCCGACAACGAGTGATCTGTATTCATTCCTAAGCTTAGTCTGCTCTTCTTTTTCAGCGGGCGTAAGGCCTTCTGTCTTGGATTTTCTGCTTAATTCATTTATGCGTTTTATCAGTTGATCGAATTCCATATCATTTCCTTATGTTGTTTTAAGTCGATGCTCGTTACTGGAACATCTTTGCCCTTTCCTTCCAGTAATTGATTATGCGCTGGACCATGGCTGTGCAGTCACCCTGTGCAGTTTCGGGATCGAACGGCTGGAAGTCGCTATATGTATGGCCGCAGGGCTCTAAGTCGTCGCCTTCAAATCCGCCGGCAACGCCAACAAGCCATTTGCCCAGCAAGCCCTTCTTAAACTTGAAAATGTAATAAGTCATCTCGTTATATTTGAAAGAACTGACGAATTCGATCTTGTTCGGTGCTTTGCCTATTTCATTAGGGTCGGAAAGCCATTCGATCATGCTGCTTTGTGCTGCTGCCAACTGTCTGTCGTTCATAAGATCCTCCTTACTACTTCTACACTCATTATGTTATTCCCCTGTTGTTCTCAATATCTATTATTTCCTGTCGCACATGCAAAAGAGTTTTTTTGATCTTTTCTCTTTCTTTGAGAAGAGGTTTTAACTGCCTGTCGTAATCCTTAAATGTATATGCGGCAGCAGAATAAGTGGCTGACTGTCCATAAAAGTCATATCCGGCGAAAGCATCCCGTAAGTGTTTGAAGCTGTCCCATTCTTTTTTGATAGGCTTGATCTTAACGTCTTTCTCCCAAAGAAGTTCGAGTGTGTTAATAAGCTTTATGCAAAGCGAAAAATACTCCCTGTCTTTTTCCCATGCATGGATCTTGCCTTCTGCAGCACGCTCCCTGACATTCTTTATCCTGACTGTTGATAAGGCGGACGTATCTTCAACATCGTTAAAGGATTTCCATTTGCCTGCGCAAAGGATGCGTCCTCTTAATGCATCGAAATCGTAAGAGCATCTCATCAGTATGCAGCTGTACCAGACATCCGCATCATTGAATTCACCGATCTCTAATGACTTCCTGGCTTTTTCTGCGGCATTCCTGTCGAAAAGGACAGAGCTGCCATAAGCTACGCCGCAGTGATTGCATCTGTAGATCCTGTTCTCCTTGTCGGGGAGCAGTTCGGCGCCGCACTGGGTGCAAATAACCTTGATCTCATTATCCATGTCCTTACTCCTCCGAAGCACCCTGAAGCGCGCTGTACACCGGTGTCTGTGAATCCGTGTCGGAATGATCCATCGCCAATAACTCGCGGTAACAGTTGTTGTATTTATCCTCGATCTCAGTCAGCTTTGTCTTGGTCTCAATTAATTCTTTCCTGATGTAGTACATTTTCTTCTGGTGGGAATTCCATCCGAAATGTCCGGTCACCTTGACCAGGGCAATAATGACCGCGAGCAAAACAATGCATGCTATACCGCAATATATACCGGGCATAGGACCGGCTTTTAAGAAAAAGATTATTGTCAGGAAGAAAAAAACGAATATGAAAAAGAATATTATTCCGCGGCCGTTTTCCTCTGACTGGCTGTTGTCCGCGATCTCATTTATGGATTTCTTGTCTACCGCATGCAGCTTATTTTGGATCTTGGTAAGCTCCTCTATGGTAACAAGCAGTTCTTCGACCTTTTTGAAAAACGGAACATCGTCTTTCTTTGCGCGTTGCTTTACATCAGCCAGCGCATTAACCAGGCCCGTCCACTCACCGGATCTAATCCTTTCTACCGACTGGAAAGCCTCAAAGCTTCTGAGTTTTCCCGCGCAGAGCACCAGACCCTTAAGCGCATCAAAATCCTGAGGATCACTCTTTAAAAGAAGATCAAACTTATCTTTGGCAGCATTGAATTCCATCTGCTTCAGGTTTGTTTCCGCATCGTTCAGGATCTCTCTTTTATGCATCCTGGCAGCATCGAAACCATTGCCGCAGAAAGGGCACTTTAAGACTTCATCATTCCTGTTAACGATCAGAGCGCCGCCGCATGTGGCACACGTATACTTAACTAATTCTCTCATCGGCCTTATCCCTGTAATCTGAAAATTATCCCAAGCCCTACGTAATCAGTTTATCAGTTATGACGCTGATTTCAATCAACAGGCTGTCCGGCTTCTTCTTTCGGTAGCTTGGCGAAAAAGCTGACAGTAAACGGTATGCATGTAAGGCTCGTCATGACATCCGCAACAGCCTGTGAGAGCTGTATTCCGGTAAGGCCCCAGACAAAGCTGAACAGCAGGATTATCGGAATGAAATAAAGGCCGTTACGAAGAGACGACAGGAATGTCGCATTGAACTTATAGCCGATGCTCTGGAACATCATGTTATTGCATACCTGGAACGGCACGAAAAGAAGCGCTATGCACTGCGCCTGCAGTGCCGGAATGCCTATGGCTATTACTTCCGGATCGTCTCTGAAGATCCTGATGCATTCGCCTGCATTACAAAGGACTGCTATCGATGCGGCGCTGAGAAGGACCGTTCCGAAAAAGAGCGTGAAAAAGAATCCCTGGCGCACGCGTGAATATTTCTTCGCGCCGTAGTTAAAGCCTGCTATCGGCTGGAATCCCTGGCCGATACCTAAGACCGCGCTGAAGATAAACATTGTGACCCTGTTCGCAATACTCATCGCTGCGATCGCAGCGTCACCGTATACGCCTGCAGCGTTATTAAGGAGCATTGTGGAGATACTCGCCAAGCCCTGGCGCGCCAGGCTCGGAAGGCCCGTCGTTATTATGTCTCCGAGAGTTGATATGTTGAACTTCGCATACTTGAAATTAAGCGACGTCTGCGTCTTTTTCAATATGAACATCGTAAGGAGCAGAGCCCACGAGACATACTGCGATATAGCGGTCGCAAGGCCCGCGCCGAAGATGCCCATGTTCATGTGCTGCATGAAGAGCGCATCCAAAAAGATGTTGAGGATGCCGCCTGATGTGAGGCCGATCATGGCAAAGAATGCGCGGCCTTCGTATCTTAAGATGTTGTTCATTACACAGCTCGATACGAGTGCGGGAGCAGCGCAGAGAATGCAGATAGCGTATGTTTTTGCATAAGGCAGGATCGTCGGCGTACTGCCCAGAAGTTTCATCAGAGGTGTGAGAAACAGGCTTCCGAATATGAGGAAAAAGAAGCCCATAAACAGCGCGGAATAAAAGCCGGTGGCAGAGAACCTCCTGGCACTCTCGATGTCTTTTTGTCCGAGCTTCCTGCTGATGATGCTTCCCGAGCCGTGTCCGAACATGAAGCCTACAGCCTGTAAGATGGCCATAAGGCCCAGAACGACGCCCGTAGCGCCGCTCGCAGAAGTATTTATCTGACCGACAAAATAGGAGTCTGCCATGTTGTAGATCGTCGTAACGAACATACTGATCATGGTCGGAATACCGAGCTTGACGATCAGGCTCGGCACAGGCTGTTTTGTCATCATTTCATATCTAGAACTGTATTTACTCATAGTAAGGCACCGGGAAGATTGTACCACTTACGCCAGAATGTTAAACAGCTGCTCTACAGATGTGCAGTTATATGTAGCAAGTCCGTTTAAATCGCTTCCGCCTTCTTTGTTGAGCCAGGCAGATTTTATTCCCGCATTGTGCGCACCGATAACGTCGGTCTCATAGATGTCGCCGATAAAGATAATGTTCTCGCGCATTTCAGACGGATTCTCATCAAGAGCGGTCTTTATCGCAAGTTCAAAGAACTCTCTGCTGGGTTTTATCCTGCCGAAATCAGCGCTCGACCAGAGCTTATTAAAATACTTTCCAATACTGAATCTGTTAAGAATCTCCATGAGAGCCTCACCCCTGAAACCGCTGTTGGATAAGACATACATGGGGATGTTCTTTTCGCTGCATTTTTTAAGGAAGCTCTCAATCACAGGATCCAATTCGAAATCGTTGCAGAGCATAAGAAAATCAGCTTCTTCGGAAACACTCATATCCAGCTTATTGCCGCCGAACTTCTCCGCATAGAGAGGGATCTCTTCCTTCACAAACGGATATTCCACGCCGTCTTTATGCTTTGCGAGGAGCACCTGAAACAACTCTTCGCCATAGGCCTTCATGTCGTCAAACGCGCATTTGTCCTGATAGTAGTTTTCCCAAAATATCTTTAGACCGCGGTTAAAGTCCATGCTCCTGCTGTTAAGGAGTGTCTCGAAATAGTCGAAGATGAGGATCATAAACAGGTTCCCTTCTTATCTGCAGCCGCTCTCTAAAATGGTGATCGTCTTCTTATCGCAATCGATCTCTTCTCCGGATGTTCATAAATGAATTGGGACCCCATCAATGCATGAGGGGTCTCAATCACTTTAACGCTAAATATTTCTTCTAAACGGGACTTACCTGTCTCATATCTCGCGAGCATATCAGGATCACCGGCACGGCCGCCGGAAATCAAGATAAGCGCAACTGTATCACCGGCGCAAAGCCTTTTTGGTACGATCAGGTCTCTCACAAATTTTTAAGCAGATGCTTAGTTCTCTTTCTTTTTGTTCTTACCAGTTAAGACTACAACAACTGCACCTGCGCCTGCAAGTAGGACTGCTCCCGCGTAGACGAAGATCATGGGAGAGATCTTTGTGTTCTGCGTTTCTGCTTCTTCGATAACGGGCGCTTCGACAGGCTTTTCGACCTGTGTATACTTTGCGGTGAATGTCGCATTTGCCAGAGCGATCGGGAGCTTGTCATTCGCACTGTAAGTAGTCGTGCCGTCGGTCCAGCCGTCGAAAGTATATGTGTAAAGTTCTGTTTCGTCCTTTGCAGGCGGATTGCCTTTGTAAGAAGGAGATTCGCCGAAAGTGACATCGCCGGTCTGTAATTCGGTTCCGTCTTCGTTCTTAAACGTTACTTTATATGTCTTGTATTCCGGTTCGGGTGTTTTATTGCCCTGAGGAAGCGTATCCATAGGATCGTTCATGGTTCTGTGATACATAGCAAAGTACTTTTCCATGCACTTCGAGAAATCCCCGTTCTTCGGCCAGCTATAGTCGTCGGCCTTCGTAGGTCTCATGTAGAAAAGTGACCACATATTCTTCTTGTACTTTGCAGTGGTCGGATTCTCGGATTCGCTGTCGATCCACGTCGGGTCGATTCCATACCATTCACCGTCAACACAGACCTCGACCCATGCATGAGCCATCGGAGGAGTTCCGTAATAATCTACGGCATAACCGTTGATCAGATATGCATCAACGCCGACACACTTAAGCAGGGTATATTCGATAGTTGCATAATGATGGCATACACCGGACTTAAATTTTATGCACTCATCAAATGAGGTTCCGATATAATTCGCACTGTCATTAAATCCGTACTTCATATTAAGCAATACGTATTCTGTTACCTTCTCGATCTTTTCCTTGTCAGTGGCATTCTCGGGAATGTTCAGAGACTCAACGATCTTGGCAACCTTCTCGGGTGTATCCTTCTCGTATTTTGTGTAATCGGTACCATGATCTTCCCAGTGCTTTACAAGCTTTTCATCAACGAAAAGTTCTGTGTAGCAGTCGAAAGAAACACACTCCAGATCGTCCATTTCATAAAGGACATCCAGATTCTTTACGCCCGATGGAAGCTGGATGAATCTCAAGTAAGGAAGGTCCTTCAAAAATGAGATGTCATCAACATATGTGCCATAAAGGTCAAGGTTCTCAATATCCTTCAGATAAGCAGTCAGATATCTGATGTCGCTGTTTCTCATGTTGCAGCAAGAAAGGCTCAGCTCTTCGATATTTCCGCACTTTTCGAAAAACTCCTGATAGTCATCAATGCGCTGGGCTGTAAATCCCAGGAATTCAAGGTTTTCGAGCTTTCTGTAGTCAGCCTGGCAGTATCCGGTAATGCTCTCAACTGACAAAGATTCGAGATTCTCGAGATTTACAATCTCCTCATAATGCTCGACGGTATTCTGAGTAAGATAAAGCGTCTTTATATCTGAATTCTTAACGCCTGCCAGATCGACATCGCACCACTGAAGACTGATGTAGAGATATCTGGAACTTGAAATATTGTTGAAGAATTCCTTATCCAGCTTAAGACCTGCTACGCAAATGTACATGTTCTCGAGATTAGGGCACTTTGTGAGAAGCTGAATTGCTTCTTCGATCTTCTTGCTGTTCTTTTCTGATGAAACATTAAAACCGTGAACATTCTCGAGTTCTTCAGGCTTATCCTTCATCTTAAGAAGCTGATCGACAGTTACATTAGCGTAGTCTACTTCTGCTGCCTTAACATCTCTGCCGGTAAAAACAAATCCGGAAATTATGGTTACGGTCAACAAGACCGAAATAATCTTCTTTAACATAGGCCTCCCCCTTACAAATGCTGTATTCCCATCGGTTTATTGTTGTAAACCAATGTTAGTTTACTCTTGTAAACCAGAGCTGTCAAGATAATTTGAAACAAATTTCTCGTGTATCAAAAATGCCTCGAAAAATAGGGCTTTGTGATACAAAATCGCGTTTTTGTATCATTTTTGCCCGTTTTTTCGCGGTTTAGGATACACAGAGGAGCGCAGCAGTACCTGCTTGAGGAATTATTTAAATATATTCTTCAGAACGCGTTCTGACAGAGGCTCTTCGGCGAACTTTTTGAGATTGTCGTCATCCATTTTCGAAGACATATAGATGAAAGTATCTCTGACCTCCATTTTAAACTGGTCCTTCAGATCGATATATTCTTCGATGTTAGGTGCCTTATCAATGGTCACGGATCCGTAGAAACGGCTGTCCGAGAATTTCTTTTTGACTATGGGAACGATTATAAGAAGACCAGTAAGGCTTGCTACGAGCCACATAACGGCCAGCATTCCATAGTAGAACCAGTCGGCTGCGCTTCCGCCGGTAAGGAACATGACCGCTGCATCTGCAAGGAAAGCGATAAGCAGTGTCAGACCTAAATACTTAAGGATATCAAGAGCCGCACCGCCAATCGCGCGCGAATAAACTCTCTTCTTGCTTATCGGAAGTGAGCCTGATGCCTTGCCCGTCTGGCCGTTGACGGCAATACCATAGATTGCGCCTTCGTATTCGATATTAAGGAACCATACCGGCATCAGGGCGTATACCTGCTTGTAGTTATCCGAATAAGAACCGTGGACGCCGACCGCCTTGAAGCTGTCGTATTCTCTGGCAGACAGATGCTTTACGATGCCCTCAGCGTAGCTGTCCAAGCGGATCCTTATTATGTCCATCATGTCCAGCGCAGACAGGTCGTAACGCTGCGCGAAGAATCCCGGCAGGTACATGTCGTTATAGGCTTTTATCTCTTTATAATCGAAAGGCTCGATAGCTTCCATGAGCGTGTTGCTTATCTTCCTGCAGCCGTCGAAAGGAACCCTTCTGACGTTATATACGAGCGTTCTGTCGATCTGGTAATTCTCTATATTCTCGCCTTTGTATTTCTGGCCTGTGCCGCCAACCTCCGAAATGCAGTTGGCATCGATGAGCCAGAACGGAATGTAGTATCCCGTAATCTTGGAAAGAACGGCTTCGGAGGTAAATTTCTTGGGAACGTTCTTCTGGGTCTTCGCCCACTTAAGATAGTTCTCGATCGCTTCTTCTTTGCTTACTTTAAACGGAATGATCTCATCCGGTCTGAAGCACTTGGAGAGGCGCCTGTTGATAAGCGTAGGGGATCCGCAGAATGCACAGAACGTGGCTGCTGTATTGTAATCAGTGACCACGGCAGCGCCGCAGGAGTCGCAGACGAATTCCTGCTTGTTGTCTTCTTCCTCGCCTGCTGCATCAGTATCGCGGTTCTCGATCCTGCCGGCGGACTTCATGCTCTCGGGGTCGTAAAGACCGCCGCACATGGCACATACGAGCTTGCCTAACTTCTCGTTATAAAAAATGCTCGCGCCGCAGTTCGGACACTTTGCCGAGCTGGTACCGTTGATATTGATGTCTTCGTAATTCATGCTCATAGAAAGAACGCGTCCCGCGCTGAATTGAATCTATGTGTAATGCCATCCCTTAAAGAATATTATAACACGGCCGCGGCAAATGGTGGTTAAAGCCACCGGAGACTGTTGTTACCGGCCGCGGCAATTGGTGAATTACGAGACCTTCGGAATGATTATCTCCGCAGTAAATCCGCCGCCTTCACGGTTTTTAAGTTCTAACCCGCCGCCCATCTTCTCCATGAAGCGCGATGCGAGATAAAGGCCTAAGCCGCTTCCGTCCTTGCCTGAACCGGAAGCTTCTGAACCTCTGTAGAACTTTGTCGTAAGCATCGCGAGCTCGTCTTCGGGCACTCCCGGGCCCCTGTCTGACAAGATAACGCGGATGTTATCCCTGTCTGATCTGAAATCAACTTCCAGGGGCGTTCCGGCGTACTTGAACGAGTTTCCTGCAATGTTGTCTATAACCTGCTCTAATCTGAGCTTATCTGCGAGGATAAGGCATTCGGGGATCTGTCCCTTCTTTTCCACTTTGCCGTAGAAACGGAGGTCGTTTAACATGTCATCTATGATAAGAGAACTTTCTTCGCGGGGTGTGACCTTAAGCTCGTCCAGATCATCCAATGTCGCACGGAACATGTTGTCGACGAGCTGTTCTACTGATGCTGCCTTTGATTTTATTACCGCAACCTTCTCCTGAACGTCAGGCTCTTTGTACTTTATCTCCATTACTTCGCATGTGGCCTTTATCGTTGCGACAGGCGTCTTGATGTCGTGGGAGAGTTCTGCGACAAGCTCCTGCTTGCTTCTGTTTGCGGCAGCCTCGCGCTCTGACGAGAGCTTTAATTCTTCTCTCATGCGGTCGAAAGATTCGGTGAATGCACCGAAATAATTATGTTTATCCATATTGAGAGGCACGTCGAGGTTGCCTTTCGAGACATTGGCTGCAAAATCAGCAAGCTTATTGAAAGGCCTGATGTAGAAATACCAGATGACGAACAGTACCAGGATGCCGGCAATATAAGCAGCGCCGAGCACCAGCAGGAGCTGCTTTTGGGCGTTGGAGGTCATGGCATCGTATTCTTCGGTCCTCGCGCGGAATGCTATCTTGCCCGCGATTGCGCCGTCTTCCACATAGTCGAAAACAGACATGCCTTCTTTAATGAAATAGTTGTTTTCCGACTGATAGGTATCGTCACTAACAAGGATTATCTCGCAGCCGTATTCGCTCTCCAGAGCATCAGCGGAGGCGCCGTCGTGAAGCTTGTTCTCGATCTCGTCGCGCCTGGTATTAAGATCCAGCATGTCGATGGAATAGGCCGTTCCCCTGTCGATCTTGTTCCAAAGGACAAGACCTGTGATGAGTATCGCCAATGTATATAGGATCACGATTATCCTGATCTTCATCAGTCAGTCTCCAGGATGTACCCCGTGCCCCAGATGGTCTTTATGAATCTGGGTTCGTTGGGGTCTTCTTCGATCTTCTCTCTAAGACGCCTGATGTGAACATTGAGCGTGCTGTCAGAGTAGAATGAGTCGCCCCATACCTCGTCGAAAAGTGTTTCCTTCGTTACTATCGTATTCTTGTGTTCATAGAGGCAGGATAAAAGTGCGAATTCTTTGGACTTAAGAGACACTGTTCTGCCTAAGACTGTGCAGCTCATGGTTGCAGGATCGATCGAGAAGATCTCATCCGTGGTTTCTTTGGAGGCGTTTCCTGCCTGCTTTACGGCTTCGAGCCTTTTGAGCTGTACCTTAACCTTTGCGAGAAGAACACTTAATGTATAAGGCTTCTTTATATAGTCGTCGCCGCCGATATTAAGTGCTACGAGAACGTCGTCATCGCTCTGGCGGGCAGAGATAAAGAGGATCGGCGTGTCGTACTTTTCGCGGAGCTGCTTGCAGAGGGCAAAGCCGCTCTCGTTGCCCAGATTGATATCCAATAAGAATATGTCAGCGGTATTTTCTTTAAGAAATGCGAGGCATTCTTCAGACGTGGAACAAACGGCACAGGTAACTCCGAACATCTCGAAGTATTCCTGCGTCATGCGGGAAAGGTCCATCTCGTCGTCGATTATCAAACAGTTATAATTCATATTTCGAAGTATAGCACATCAAAACGGGGGCTGAACCTTCCGTGGCTTCATGTAAGAAACAGTTAAGGATTGAGCAAGGCTTGTGTAAAGTATTCTTCCCGGATAAGCCGTAGAATCGCAGTGTAAGAATTCTGACAATCTACCGAAAGGACATAACAAAAATGACAACAACAGTATTAAAAGCAACTGACCTCTGCAAGACATTTTCCAACGAGAGCGTTCAGCAGCATGTTTTAAAGAATCTTAATCTCGAGATCAGAAAGGGCGATTTCACGGTCATAATGGGAGATTCCGGCGCGGGAAAAAGCACGCTCCTTTACTCCCTCTCAGGAATGGACCGTCCGAGTTTGGGATCGATCCGTTACGGCGATGAGGAGATCTCAGGATATAACAATGACAAGCTCGCTTTCTTCAGAAGAAAGCACTGCGGCTTTGTCTTCCAGCAAAACTACTTAAACGACACGATGAGCGTTCTGGATAACATCATTGTTTCGGGCCTCCTTAAGAGCCATGACAGGAAGGCGATCGCAGCAAAGGCAAAAGAACTCCTTAACCAGGTGGGACTTGACGAGAAATGCTATAAAAAGTTCCCTAACCAGCTCTCAGGCGGCGAAAAGCAGAGAGTCGCGCTCGTAAGATCAGTAATCAATGAGCCTGAGATCCTCTTTGCAGACGAGCCTACAGGCGCTCTTAACTCACAGAATACTGAAGCTGTTCTTAACATCCTCACCGATATGAACAGAAGAGGCCAGAGCATCGTAATGGTAACACACACCATCACGGCAGCAGAGAGAGGCAACAGGATCCTCTATTTAAGAGACGGAATCATCTGCGATGAGATCACGCTCACGCCTTATAACGGTGCTGACACAGAGCGCCACAATGAGCTCCGCAAATTCCTTACTGACATGGGGTGGTAAAAAATGTATTCATTATTCTTCATAGCAAAAAACAACTTAAGGAAGCACAAGGGAGAGGCAGCGATCCTTTTTGCCCTGATCTTCCTTGCCGCTGCGCTTCTTTTCTCGAGCACATCACTCATCATGTCCGGAAGGAATGCCGTTGACGAATGCATCGAAAAGAATCAGGTATCGGATCTCCTGCTTTTCGCGCTGCCGATATCAGAAGAAGATATGCAGAAAACAGTCGAATCGGTATCTCTCACTGAAAAATGCGAGACGATCGGATGCACTCAGCTTGGATCTGACTATTACTACGGAAACATGACCAAAGAGGATGCCACATCCAACCTCTTCTATGTTTTTGATTCTTCGAGACCGACAGAATTCAACAAGTTCCCTGAAGAATTCTATAACCTCAAAGAGAACGAGATCGTGATCCCTTATTACCTGTCTTCCATGATCAGGACCGGCGATGATTTCCATATCATCGTCGGAGGCAAAGACTACTGCATGAAAGTTGCAGGCTATGTCGAGAACTTGTATTTTGCAAACTCCAGAAACATCAGCGGCATCATGATCTATGTAAGTCACAGCGACTTTGAAAAGTTCACAGAAGTATCAGAACCATTCAGCATGACCTTCGCAAATGCAAAGGAAGGCACGGATCTGCATGACTTCGAGCTCGCTGTTCAGAAAGCTTTCCCGGAGAACATCACTCTGGTATCCGTTGACCGCGACACCATGATCATGTCAACAACGATCATGTCCGATATTGCGAGCGCAGTCATACTGGTGTTCACATTGACGCTGGTTGCCATGTCTGTCATCATCATGCACTTCTCGATCAAGAACTTTATCGAGCTCAACATCCAGAATATAGGACTTCTGCAGGCAACCGGTTATACCGCTAGAGAACTCCGTTTTGCCTGCGTCATGGAGCAGATGATAATCGCAGTTCTCGCAACAGCCGCAGCAGTCGTCTCAGGTATCTTCATCAGCAGCCCTTTCAATACACTTACAGGCTTGCTCGTAGGATTATCGGGTTACACAGGGATATTTGTTCCCGCGCTCCTTGCGACTCTCATCGGAATACCTGTCATGGTATTTTTCGGTTCTCTTATTGCCACAACAACATATAAGAAACTTACCGTCCTTGAAGCGCTTAGGAGCGGCATCACATCCCACAACTTCAAGAAGAACCATTTCCCTCTTGAGACAAGCCATCTTCCCTTAAGCCTTATCATGGCAGGAAAGAACAACCTGGGTTCACTTAAGAGAAGTATCTTCATCACCCTGATCGTCGCACTGCTTACGATGTCGACACTCGAAGGCTTTTCGATGTATCAGAACTGGGCTCTGGACAAATCGAAGTTCATAAATCTCATAGGAATAGAGATCTCAGATCTCCAGGTCTCAACATATGGCGACGGTGATTTTGCGGAAGAGATCCGCGGTAATTCCGAGGTCGAGAAGATCAACACCTGGACAACGCTCCAAAATGTTGAGGTCAAGTATCTCGAAAACACGGAAAACCTTGGCATCGATGTTTACGGCAATGTAAAGACCCTCAACCAGGAGTCAATTCTCGAAGGCCATGTTCCCTATAACGGAAACGAGATCGTCATCTCATGCGTAGAATCAGAAAGGCTTGGCGCAAAGCCCGGAGACATCGTAAATGTTAAGGCGGTCGATGGTTCTTTTGTTCCGTTCACAGTATCGGGCATTGACCAGAAGATAAACAACATGGGCAAAAAAGCTGTCATGTCCGAAGAAGGCGCTCTCAGGATCAATGCTGAATTCAAGCCTGAAAACACATTGATCTACTTTAAGGACCCGTCAAAAACCCGTGAACTGAAAAAGGAGTGGGAAAAGAAATATCCGGAATACCAGTTCGTCATGTTTAAGGATTTCATGGGTGAATCGATCAATTCGATATCTATGGCGATGGAAGGAATCTGTGTGATCTTCGTTATGGCAACCTGCTTTGTAGTAATACTTACACAGCTCCTCCTCACCAGAGCACAGGTAATCCGCGAGCGGACGGATCTCGGCGTGTCAAAGGCCCTTGGCTATACGTCACACGAGCTCATCAGAAGAACGCTGATGACGAATATGCCTGTAATTGTGATCGGAATACTCATAGGGTTCGCCTTCCATATCGCGTTCTCTAACAGCTTTACGAGCATGGCCCTGTCCACCTTCGGCATCAAAGAGAGCAGCATTACGACAGATCCCGTCTGGTTCCTCGCAGCAGCGGTAATTATCCTGGTATGCGCCGTTATTACAGCATTATTCAGCAGCAGGAGCATTACAAGATTAGAGCCTGTAAAAATACTTAAAGAGGAATAAGGCCCTCAAATATAGTGCCCGGAACCGTAACGGAACCGGGCACTGTTTTTTCTATTTGTTTTACGCGAAAATGCTGTCCTTATATATTTCCTTCAGCTTGGCCAGCTGGTTTGTGACCAGAATGAACATCCTCGATCTTTCATCATCGTAAGGCCTTACTTCGACTGATAATTTGGACATTTCCTTCTGCAGTTTATATCTCTCATAATTGGTCAGAGTGCTGTCCCTGGACTTGCCTTCCATGCTCTTGTATTTATCATCCATTTTGTCAGCTTCTTTTCTGACTTCAGAATATTCTTTCATCATGTCAGCAAGCTTTTTCAGTTCAGGCCAGTCCGGCTGATCCTCAACGGATATGCCCTTTCCGATCTTATCTATGAACTCTGAAAGCTTTGCCTCGTGGAAGACAAATTTTCTGTCAGAGAGTTTGATCTCACTGAGGTTTTTCCATTTTCCGGCGCATAAGAATCGTCCGAGAAGCGCATCCCGGTCTTTGGGATTCATTCTCAGCTTGTGCGCCAGGATCTGGTCGGCTTCATCAAAACCGTCATAACCGACCGCCCTTTTTGCATTGCCGATCAGATCGCCCAGGAACTTTGCAGCGCCGTATGAAACGCCGCAATAAGCGCATTCATAGAGTTCCTTTTCAGGATTGATCTTCAAAGCGCCGCCGCACTTCGCGCATATGATCGCGCCTGACGTATCAACTGCAGAGGGTTTGATCTCTTTCTTCTCAGGAATCTTCGCGCCTGTCCTTACCGGCCTGCCGTAACGCGTGACGAAGTAAAGATCCTTTTTATATTCTTCGTCCATCTCGTCCAGCTTTTCTTTCAAGGTGCCTGAACGCTCGGGCAGAGCGGGATACTCGATCTGTTGTATATCTTCAGTATCACCGAATTTGTTACTTAAATAAGCCCAAAGGCACGTGCCGACAACAAGGATCAAAAAACCGACTATCACGCCGATATAGGAAGAGCTGAGAAAAGAAGACAGCATGATAAAAACTGATATGCTTGCAATGATAAAGAATGCGACAAATGATCCGCATCCTTCAGCAGGATCCCACGGCATCTTTTTTCTCATCTGATCGCGGATCGCTCTTTCCTGTGCAAGCGTACTATTGATCTTTTCCTTCAGTTCTTTCATGGCAAAAGACTTTTCGAAAAGGCCTTCCAGCTTGCTAAGGTAATCCGCATCCTCTTCGCTCAGACCGCCCTTGTATTCACCGGCTATTTTCTTAACAGCCTCCAGATCAGCCCTTAACAGGTTCTCGGGATCGTTAAGGTCTTTTAATGAATGGATCTTGCCTGCGATAAAGATCTGTCCGCGTATGGCATCAAGGTCGTGCGCATTATTGGCCAGAACGGCATCATACTTTTCCTTGGCAACATCATAAGCGCCTTTGAGCAGACACTCGCCTGCCTGCTTTATAAGTTCATCTCTATGGAAATCGGCAGACTTAAATTCAGCTCCGCAGAAAGGACATGCAAACTGTCCCTGGAGCTTATCAACATCCAGTACGGCACCGCATTCCGAACAGGTATAGCTCTTTAAAACTGACACTGACCCAACACCCCCGCGGGTTTCCCCATGCACAAGCAACAAACAAAAAGGCCATCCGGAATTAATCCGGATGGCTCAATTATAGCATGTAAACTAATGTAATTATGCAGTCGTGGCTGCAGGGACTATTCCGAAGATTATCCGGCAAGGTGGGCATTCAATTCCCAGAAAGACTTCTCGCCTACACCGATCCTTATATACAGATCGTTTCCTGCAGGAAACTGGGTCATAACTTCTTCAGGGATTTTGAAGACATAATAGCTTGTAAAGTTTTCGTCTTTTACCAGTTCGCACTTGGCTGTGATATCGGTCTCATTATACTGAGGATCCATAACAAAGATCTTCTTTACAGACAGGTCACCCATGCTTCCGTCGTATGCGAATTTAATGACGACTTCTGAGCCTTGTGCTTCGTAGTTAATGAACTCAATGTTGTCATTCTCAAAGTTCGGATTCTTCTTTTTCGTAATGCCGCCGAAATCGAATTCAGAAAAAGCTGCAGGCATAGTGATGATCGTTGTATCGGTCTCATGGAAAGAGACATAAGGTGTGCTGTCATCAACCGCATAAGGATCATCCTGGCCTGACCCGGCGGGAGGATCTGTCTCATCCGCAGTTGTTGTAGTCGCTGCGGTCGTTGTTTCAGGTGCCGTAGTCTCCGAAGGAGCCTGGCTGTCGCAGGCGGCCATTCCGATTACCATCGCGCCTGTAATTATTGTTGCTAATATTCTTTTCATCCTAATTTTCCCCTTTCGAAAGAATTATTTTGCAGCATGTCTTATTGTAAATCAGCGCATGATATAATTTGAGGTAAGCCATTGGCAAGAATGAGGGATTTTTAAGATGGAGGTATAGCAATATGTATCACCGCAATACCAGTGAAAATGTAACCATTATCAATGACCGCTCTAGCGAAGGTCTGGCTGATGCCAATATACGTATCGGCGATATGAACTGTCAGGTCACCGACCTGGAGATCAAGCTCGAAGCAATGTACAGAGTCATGGTCGAACAGGGCGTCGACCCCAAGCTCTTTGATGCAAAGATTGAAGAGATCATGAAGGAAAGGCAGGAGAAAAAGGGCCTCATTTCCGCCCAGCCCCAGTCCAAGCCCTGCCCGAAATGCGGCAAGCCCGTCAAGAAATCAACCAACTCCCCTATGCTCGGCAGATGCATGTACTGCGGCACAAGCGTCCCGTTCTATCCGTCATTTGAGAAAAAAGAGGAACCCGATCCGACTGCCGATCTGCTTGGAGAGAAAGATATTTTCTGATTGCAAACAGACATTAAAAACAGGAGCCGTAAGGGCTCCTGTTTTGCTTTTACATGGCGTAAAAAATCTGATTATTTATGCGTGCTTCTTTTTCCTGACAGCGAAAACTACGGTAACTAATGCTGCTGCAACAATTGCAGCGCTGATTCCGATGAGAAGATTCCTGTCTGCTGTCTTATACTTCGAAATGGTGATGTCGAGCGTCACGATGTTGCTTGCCAGATCAGTCTTAAAATCGTCGTTACACTGTTCGGAAAAGACCAGTATCTTGTAGTTTCCGGGCATCAGATCAGCCGGAATATTAAGTGCGGTTTTGCCTGAATCTGCTGCGTCATCAGAGGTGTTGCAGGCGATGTTTCCGTAGTAAAGAATGCTGCCTTCAGTGTCTTCGATAATCGCCGAGATATATTCATTCTCGCCCGCAGAAGCGCCCTTGTATCTGAGCTTTACCGCGCCGTCTTTAAGGATCGTAGAAGGTCCTGAAACGGATGCTTCGAAAACAGGTCTTGTATCGTCTTTTATAGTGAGCTTCCAATCGTTTCCGGTATAAGATCCGACTTCTTTCATTGCATCCGGCCCGGGCGCGCCTGAAGTCTTGCCGCCTTCTACAGGTGATGTGAAAAGCACTTTTGAAGTATCAATATTCATCGCAGGACGAACTGC
>JAFYJX010000085.1 GCA_017537905.1 Clostridiales bacterium
CCTTGCGGACAGACGGCAAGATGGACAGCCAGGTAACTGAAATCGCAAACGGCGTAAAGATCCTTTACGAAGATAACCACATTATCGTGGCTATCAAGCCCTCGGGTGTCTTATCCCAGAGCGACGGCAGCAACAGTCCTGATATGCTCACCATCTTAAAGGCTTATATCAAGGACAAATATCAAAAGCCCGGAGAAGTCTATCTCGGCCTTGTTCACAGGCTCGACAGGCCGGTCTCGGGCGTCATGGTTTTCGCGCGCACGAGCAAAGCCGCTTCAAGGCTCTCCGAACAAATCAGGCAGAGAAAGGTGGACAAGATCTACCGCTGTGTTGTAACCGGCGTGCTCGAAGGCGAGGGCAGGCTCGAAAACTACATTTCCAAGGATGAATCCAGGAATATCGTCACCGTTTCGGACTCTGAAAAGCCCGGATTCAAGGCGTCCTACCTTGATTACAGAGCCCTGGCGTCAAAAGACGGCCTGACTCTTGCCGAGGTAAAGCTCGGAACGGGCAGATCCCACCAGATCAGAGCCCAGATGGCACATAGCGGACACCCTCTTGTAGGTGACCAAAAGTACGGCAAAAAAGACGAACGGACAAAAGATATTGCATTAGAAGCTTACAAATTGTCTTTTGAACACCCCGTAAAGCGCGAATTTATTACGTTTGAGGCCCCGATTCCTTCAGGCTTTCCCTGGAGTTTGTTTGCTTGACTTTGAAGCCCCTTAATATATATAATTTTAACTTGCAAAATTATATATAAAGGTGAAGCAGGTTTATGTACAACAAAGTTTCAAAAGACCTCAATTTCGTAGACAGAGAGAAGAATATTCTCGATTTCTGGAAGAAGAACGACGTATACAGAAAGAGTATCGCGCCCAAGGCTGACGGTGCTCCGACTTTTACCCTCTATGACGGCCCTCCGACAGCTAACGGAAAGCCCCATATCGGACATATTAAGACCAGAGTCATTAAGGACGTAATCCCGAGATATCATGCAATGAAGGGCGAGACGATCGTCTTCAAGGCAGGCTGGGATACACACGGCCTTCCTGTAGAACTCGAAGTTGAGAAGGCTTTGGGTATTAACGGCAAGCCTCAGATCGAAGGCTACGGCGTAGAACCCTTCATCAAGAAGTGTAAGGAATCCGTCTGGACATATAAGGACCAGTGGGAGCACATGAGCGACCGCGTCGGTTTCTGGGCTGACATGGATAATCCTTACGTTACATACGACAACAACTACATTGAGTCCGAGTGGTGGGCATTAAAGCAGATGTGGGATCAGGGTCTTATCTACAAGGGCCACAAGATCGTTCCTTACTGCCCGAGATGCGGTACTGCTCTGTCTTCACATGAGGTAGCACAGGGATATAAGACAGTTAAGGAGAGATCTGCTGTCGTAAGATTCAAGTGCGTTGATGAAGATGCATACTTCCTCGCATGGACAACAACACCCTGGACACTTCCTTCAAACGTTGCATTGTGCCTTAACCCCAACGATGAATATTCAAAGGTAAAGGCTTGCGACGGCTACACATACTATATGGCAACAGCTTTGCTCGATTCCGTATTGGGCAGCCTCGCAAAAGACGGCGAGAAGGCTTATGAGATCCTCGAATCCTATAAGGGTACTGATCTTGCAGGCAGATCCTATGTGGCTCTCTATCAGGGTGCAGCAGATGAGGCTGCAAAGCAGAAGAAAAAGGCTCACTACACAGTATGCGACGAGTACGTAACGATGGAAGACGGTACAGGTATCGTTCACATCGCTCCCGCATTCGGTGAAGACGACGCCAGAGTCGGCAGAGACAATGATCTCCCGATGGTCCAGTTCGTTGATACAAGGGGTAACCTCACTGAGGAAACACCTTTTGCAGGCATGTTCGTTAAGGATGCAGATCCTGAAGTATTGAAGGATCTTGATTCCAGAAGCCTTCTTTTCTCAGCTCCAAAGTTCGAGCACGAATATCCTTTCTGCTGGAGATGCGACACACCTCTGATCTATTTCGCAAGATCAACTTGGTTCATCGCAATGAGCAAGAAGAGAGACGAGCTCTTGAAGTCCAACAACATGGTCAACTGGATGCCTGAGACCATCCGTGACGGCCGTATGGGCGACTTCTTGAGAAACGTTATCGACTGGGGTATCTCCCGTGAACGTTACTGGGGTACACCTCTGCCGGTATGGGAGTGCGAGTGCGGAGAGAGACACTGTATCGGCTCTATCGAAGAGCTTAAGTCCATGAGCGACGACTGCCCGGATGACATCGAGCTTCATAAGCCTTATGTTGATAACGTTCACATCAAGTGCCCCAAGTGCGGCGGCCAGATGAAGAGAGTAACGGAAGTTATCGACTGCTGGTTCGACTCCGGTTCAATGCCTTTTGCCCAGTATCACTATCCTTTCGAAAACAAGGAATTCTTCGATACACACTATCCCTGCCAGTTCATCTCTGAGGGTATCGACCAGACAAGAGGCTGGTTCTATTCGCTTATCGCTATTTCCACGGTTCTCTTCGGAAGAGCACCTTTCGAGAACTGTATCGTAATGGGTATCGTTCAGGATAAGGACGGTATCAAGATGAGTAAGCACTTAGGTAACGTAGTTGATCCTTGGGACGTTCTTGATTCCCAGGGCGCTGATGCTGCAAGATGGTATTTCTACACAGCTAACCAGCCCTGGCTTCCTTCCAGATTCTCCAAGGAAGCTGTCAACGACGGCATCAAGAAGTTCATCGGTACATTCTGGAATACATATGCATTCTATGTAATGTACGCTGACATCGACAATTTCGATCCTACAAAGCACACTCTCGACAAAGCTACTCTGGGTGCAATGGACAGATGGGTTCTCTCACGTCTTAACACCCTCATCAAGGTAGTTAACGAGAAGATGGATAATTACGATATCTCCCAGTCTGCAAGACTCATTCAGGATTTCACTGAAGAGCTCTCCAACTGGTACGTAAGACGCTGCCGTGACAGATACTGGGGCGCTGAAGAGACACAGGATAAGGTCAATGCTTACATGACTCTCTATACTGTTCTCGATAACCTCACAAGACTCTGCGCACCGTTTGTTCCTTTCATGACAGAAGAGATCTATCAGAACATCGTATGCTCAGTAGATAAGGATGCTCCTATCTCTGTTCACCTAGCTAAGTATCCGGTAGCTGATGAGAGCCTTATCGATACAAAGCTTGAAGAAGAGATGGAACTTGTTCAGGAGATCGTTACATTAGGCCACAGCTGCCGTGAATCTGCTTCTATCAAGAACCGTCAGCCTTTGTCTGAGATCTACGTCGTATCCGAGATCGGTCTTGACGATGAGTATAAGCCGATCGTTCTTGATGAGCTTAACATCCGTAAGATCGAAGTCCTGAGCGACGCATCAACACTCGTTGATTACAGCTTCAAGCCCCAGCTTCGTACCTGCGGAAGAAAGTTCGGCAAGAACTTAAATGACGCCAAGGAAGTTATCGCAAACCTCCCGGGCAAAGAGACATACAACGCTCTTAAGAACGGTTCAGTTAAGATCACTGTCAACGGTGAAGAGTATGAGATGACAGAAGAAGACTTCCTCATCGAGACTACTCAGCCCGAAGGATTCTCAACACAGACATCCGGAAACCTTACAGTTTCCATCTCCACAGTTCTTACAGATGATCTCATCGAAGACGGTCTCGTAAGAGAGATGATCTCCAAGATCCAGAATCACCGTAAGGAGACAGAGGGTCTTACAGTATCCGACCGTATCGTTCTCAAGTACGAGGGCAATGATAAGCTTGCCGAAGTAATCGAGAAGAAGAAGGATTACCTTGCTTCCGAAGTATTGGCAACTGAGATCACAAAGGGTACCGGCGACAATTCCAAGGAATGGAATGTCAACGGCGAGAAGATCACTTTCTCTGTTGTAAAAGCTTGAGGTAGTTTATGCTGATCAGCTTATTGAAACTTGGTTTGAGCCCGCAAGAGATAATCTATTATCTGATTATCATGATCTTCGCGCTCACACTGTCGTTCTCGATACATGAGTTCATGCATGCCGCAGTCGCTGTATGGTTGGGCGATCCGACTCCCAAGAACATGGGAAGACTTACGCTTAACCCTATAGCTCATGTGGATCCGATCGGTACGTTCCTTTTGCTTGTTGCAGGTTTCGGATGGGGTAAACCCGTAATGTATAACCCTTCAAACCTTTACAGGTTTAAGAGCCACCGCGGAATGAACATTATGGTTCATCTGGCAGGTGTTACGGGCAATTTTATAGTTGCGATCATTTCCGCGATACTGACCCTCATTTTCGGTGCTCTTGCTATCAGGTTCGGTGATTCAACGGCAGCGAATGCGTTTAGTGCACTTTCGGATGTATTTGAATATACTAATGTATTTTCTATGATGCTTCTCGCATTTAACCTGTTGCCCATACCTCCTCTGGATGGATTCCACGTGCTCGAAGAGTGTCTTCCTTACAAGGTCAGAAGCTCTCCGGGTTACAGGCAGTTTGAGAGATTTGCTCCCATGGCAATCTGGGTAGTATTTCTCCTGGGAATGGTTTCGCGTGTTTCTGTCATTGGTTATGCGGTTGCAATAATTGAAATACCTTTCCAGTGGATCATCGATATAATCCTGATACCTTTTATTAAACTGTTTCCATTGATAGCAGGAACGATGTAAGTATGCTTGAGCAAGCGTTAAAGCCGGAGATCAAATTAAGACAATTCGAAGGCCCGCTGGACCTTCTTTTGCATCTGATCGAAAAGAATGATGTCGATATCTACGACATCCCGATAAGCACGATTACTGCTCAGTATATGGACTATATCGAATCCATGAAGGAATTCGATATGGAGCTTGCATCTGACTTCCTGGTAATGGGTGCCACACTGGTTTCTATCAAGTCCAGAATGATGCTCCCCGGAATGCAGGCGGCATTGGGCGGAAACGGTGAAGACGTTATAGATCCGAGAGAAGAACTCGTTATCTCTCTTATGAGATATAAGAGATGCCGTGTGTTTGCACAGGATTTAAAGGAGAGAAGAGACAAGTTTGACGGCGCGAGATTCCGTTATGCTTCGACTGCAAAGCAGCTTGGAATATCCATAAAGCCTGCCGAACAGACATTTTCCATCGAAGAATTCAACGATGCGGTTGCTCTTATCAATGAACGTAATGAGCAGCGTTTTACAGATATCTCCGCTAAGATCACACATATTCTCCAGAGGGACAAGCGTTCCGTAAAAGAGAGAATCAAGTCGATCTGGCGTTCGATCACGGGCAAGGGCAAGATCTTATTTTCCAGCCTTTTCGGCAAGAAAGCTGAGAAGATGGATAAGGTCGTCAGCTTCCTTGCGATATTGGAGCTCGTAAGAGACAACAAAGTAACGGCAGAACAGGACAGAAACTTCGGTGAGATCTCGATAGAAGAGAAAAAGGGCTGATAATTATGGAAGACGATTTTAAGATAACATCTCAGGAATTACCCGCAGCGATCGAATCTATTTTATTCGTATCAGGCGACCCTGTTTCAGTCGATAAGCTGGCTGACATCTGCAACTGCTCGAAAAATGCAGTAAACGAAGCCTTAAAGTCCCTTACGGACAGATATTCAGGCAACCCCTGGAGCGGCCTTGAGATAAGAAAGACCGAAGATTCATACGCCATCATGACAAGACCTTCACAGAAGAAGATCTTGGACAGAATGTTCGGACCGAGGCAGGTACCGCCGCTCTCACAGGCATCTTATGAGACATTGGCTGTCATCGCATATAACCAGCCGTGCACAAGAGCACAGGTTGAACTCGTAAGAGGTGTTTCTTCAGACTCAATCATCTCCAGACTCTTAGACAGAGGCTGGATCGAAGAAGCTGGTAATCTCGATGCTCCGGGCAGACCTTCACTTTTCAAGACAAGCAGAAAGTTCTTAACTGAATTCGGAATTGAATCCGTAAAGGATCTCCCGCCGCTCGAACTCATGAGCTATCAGACGATAAGAGACATGGAAGATTCTTTGAAAGAAGCAGCAGGCGGTGAGGACAAGCAGATCTCAATCGAGAGCTTAATGGCACCTAAGCCTGAAAATGAAGAAGGTGAAGAAAATGACGGGGACGCTTGAGTTAATTGAGAGTGCAGTCTCTACAATGAGCAAGGGCCATAAGGCCATTGCAAACTTCATTCTGGAATCTTATGACAAAGCAGCTTACATGACGGCTGCAAAGCTTGGCGAGGAAGTAGGCGTATCCGAATCAACGGTCGTAAGATTTACAACTGAACTTGGTTTTGAAGGATATCCGGAATTCCAGAAAGCTCTGCAGGAAGATCTTAAGTCCAAGCTTACATCTGTTCAGCGATTAGGTCTTACCGAGAAGTTCGAAAATGACACGGACGCTTTAAAAGCAGTTGTTGCACAGGATATAGCTAACCTTCGTGATTCTCTTAATTCCATTGATGAAAAAGAATTCGGAAATGCCGTAAATTCGATCCTCCGCGCGAGAAAGATTTACATCATGGGAATCAGGGCATCTGCTCCTTTGTCGGAGTTCATGCACTTTTATATGACGCTTTTGTTCGACGATGTCGTGCTCGTCAGAAGTACCTGCACAAATGAGCTTTTCGAGCAGATCATGCCGATCGGTGAAGGCGATGTCATGATCGGAATCTCATTCCCGAGATATTCCGCAAGAACAATAAACTCAATGGGATACGCAAAAAAGAAGGGCGCAACGATAATTGCCATTACCGATAAGGATGATACGGCAATGACGGAATATGCTGATATCAAGCTTTTCGCGAAGTCTTCGATGGCTTCATTCGTGGATTCGCTCACAGCGCCGCTTTCGCTTATTAACGCGCTTCTCGTATCTCTCGGAATGCACAGAAAAGAGCATATCCAGTCATCACTGGAATCGCTCGAAACATTATGGTCCCAGTATCGTGTATATGAGACCGGCAGAGACAGAAACACCGAAGACGGAGATATTTTGTAAAGGAGAATACTTATGGGCATTTACCAGATCGCTATCGACGGACCTTCAGGATCAGGCAAGAGCACGCTCGCAAAAGGCATCGCCAAAGAACTCGGCATTATGTATCTTGATACGGGTGCTATGTACAGAACATGCGCAGTTGCTTCGATCAAGAGAGGGATCAATCCCAAGGATGCTGATGCTGTTAAGCAGATGATGGATGACGTTAAGATCGAAGTTAATTTCGTTGACGGCGTTCAGCACATGATCCTTGACGGAGAAGACGTTACAGGTGAACTGAGAACTCCTCAGACATCAATAGCTGCATCTGATATTTCAGCTCTTCCTTTTGTCAGAACTGCAATGGTCTCACTTCAAAGAGAGATTGCAAAGAACCAGACATTCGTGCTTGACGGCAGAGATATCGCATCCGTTGTTCTTCCTGACGCCAAGTATAAGTTCTTCGTCGTTTGCGCTCCTGAAGTAAGGGCACAGAGAAGACTCGCAGAGCTTGAAGCAGCAGGTGATCACTCCCAGAATTACGAAGAAGTTTTAAGGGATATCAAATATAGAGACGAACAGGATTCCACTAGAGCAACATCACCTCTCGTACAGGTTCCTGAAGCAATCGTGATCGACACAGGCAAATACGATATCGAAGGCACAAGAGAATTCCTCTTAAGCCATTTGGACGAAGAAGATAAATGAACGTAACTGTCGCCAAGTCATCGGGTTTCTGTTTTGGAGTTAAAAATGCGGTAACTGCTGCACAAGATGCGGTTGCTTCAGTTAATGACGGCAAGAAGCTCGTTATGCTTGGCGAGATAGTTCACAACAAATATGTCGTTGATAAGCTTGTAGAAGGCGGTTTTATTATCTGCGAAAAAGCTGAGGACTGCCCTGATGATTCAGTCGTAATAGTCAGAGCACACGGTGTAACGCCTGATGAAATCGCGATATTAAAGTCCAAAAACTGCGATATAAGAGACATGACATGCCCCTTCGTTGCAAAGATCCACAAGATAGTAAGGGAGAATGCAGAGAAGGGAATGAATATTATCATCGCCGGAACCAAAGGTCATCCTGAGGTAACCGGCATACTGGGAGAAGCAGAAGGTTATGGCGTCAAATGCGCTGTAATAAAGGCTCCGGAGGATCTCGAGAGCCTCGATTTTCCTCTCGAAAGTGCCATTCTGATATCCCAAACCACGTTCTCAAATGACGCATTTAAAAAAATATGCCAATTTGTTAAAAATAAAATTGAAAAATATAATGTTTTTGATACAATATGTATTACGACTGAAAGTAGGCAAAAGGAAGCCGCTTCGCTCTCTGAGACATCAGATTCGATGATAGTCATCGGTTCTGCTCACAGTTCGAACACCACTAAGCTTTTGGAAATCTGCAAAGGTCGTTGTGCAAGAACATTCCTTGTGAATTCAGGCACTGAAGTAAGAAGTCTAATCTCGGAAGGGAAGATACTTCTTACGGATAAAGTCGGGATCACAGCGGGTGCATCTACACCGGAAGCTATTATTTTGGAGGTTGTTCAACAAATGAACGAAGAAGAAAAGATCACAAATCAGGGCTTTGACACAGAGTTTGCCAATGCTGTCGATTTAATTGCGCAGGTAAGAAGAGGTGCTGTAGTAAAGGGCACGATTACATCTGCTGACGACGACTATGTATACGTAGACGTACACGACAAGTCCGAAGGAAGAATTTCACGTAAGGAGTTTGATTCGGATCCTGAATTCGATCTTGACAAGGCAATTGCCGAGCACGTTGAAGTCACCGTTAAGGTCAGAAGCATCAAGAATTCCGATCAAGGCAAGGAAATCATCCTTTCTAAGAATGATGTAGAGTCCGAGAAGGGCAGAGCTGAGATCGAGGAAGCTTACAAGAACAAGACTCCTATTTCAGTTAAGATCACACGTACTGTTAAGGACGGCGTTATCGGTTCTTACAAGGGCGTTGATATCTATATCCACAGAACACAGATCAAGACCGGCGAAGTTAAGGACTTGGAGTCCTATGTTGGTCAGACTCTTGATGTACTCGTTACTAAGTTCGATACAGAGAAGGGCCGTCTCAGAATCTCCGGAAGCCACAGAATCATCGTTTCCGAAGAGCGCCGCAAGAAGAGCGCTGAGATCTGGGATAACATCGAAGAAGGCAAGCACTATACCGGTGTTGTCAGAAGCCTTGTTGATTTCGGTGCTTTCATCGATATCGGCGGTGTTGACGGACTCGTTCACGTTTCCGAGCTCTCATGGAGCCGCAACGCTAAGCCTGCTGACGTTTTGAAGGTTGGCGAGGAAGTTGACGTTTACGTTAAGTCTTTCGATAAGGAAACAAAGAAGATCTCTCTTGGCTACAAGAAGCTTGAGGACGATCCTTACTACAACATCGAAGAGAGAATGCCTGTTGGCTGCATCGTTCAGGGTACAGTAGTCCGTCTCACAAAGTTCGGCGCTTTCGTACAGCTTGAGCCCGATCTCGACGCACTCTGCCACGTTTCCCAGATTTCTTCCAGAAGACTTGAGAAGCCTGAGGATGCTCTTTCTGTAGGCCAGGTCGTTCAGGCTAAGGTCATCAAGATCGAACCCGAGGAGAGAAGAATCTCTATCTCCATCAAGGAAGTAGCTCCTATCGATCCTGAACTCCCTGAGGAAGCTGCTGAGGAAGCACCTGTTGAAGTAGAGGCTGAGGCTCCTGAGACAACAGAAGAGGCTTAATTTATTACTAAATTGACCTTTAAGGCTGACACTTTTGTGTCAGCCTTTTTTATTTTTAAAATACACCTTGCATATTTTTATCCGTTGTTATAAGATTTATAGGCTTGTTAGAGGAATACTCCATCGGGGTGTGGCTCAGGTGGTAGAGTGCCTGCTTCGGGAGCAGGAGGCCGTGGGTTCAAGTCCCGCCACTCCGACCAATAATTTTCCTTAACGAAGCGTGTTCATCGGGGTGTAGCTCAGGTGGCTAGAGTGCTTGCTTAGGGAGCAAGAGGTCGTGGGTTCAAGTCCCGTCACTCCGACCAATAAAAGGACTTTGATTAGAAATAATCAGAGTCCTTTTTATTATTTCCGGCTAGTGTTAGACTTTTTGTGTTAGAGATCGTTCAAAGCTCGAAAACCGTTTTATCTGGAAAGTTTAATGAAGCTATATACAAGAACAGACTGGCTTTTCGCAATAGCAGCAACGCTTATTGTCTTATTGTTCGGTTCATTCAGCCTTACAAAAGGTATTTATCCCTGGGGAGATGACTGCGCCGCATATATCAGCGAAGGTATTGCTATTGCTGAAGGTAAACTCCCTGAACAGGCTCAGATGAATCTTTTCTATCATCCTACGGATATGCCTCAGGAGGCATTAGAATCCGGTTCTCTCGTCTATGTATGGGGCTATCCGCTTCTGTTGTCTGTTGTATATAAGCTGGTAGGTTTTGGAGTTGATAAGGTAATCTTTTATAAAATACCGCTGCTGTTGAGTCTGGCGCTTTCTGCAGGCGCTCTCGTGCTTTTATTCAGGAAAAGGTTATCTGTTCATTTCTCATTCGTTCTAGCCGTGATCTTTTCCATGAGCAGTTATCTGTTCAGCGCATTGAACCAGCTTTATTCTGATCTGCCTTTTGTGTTCTTCTGCATCCTGACTATGCTCCTGATGGAATGCATATGTGATCTTGAGGAAAAGGGCAGAAGCGTTTGGGTCATAGGCGTTTTTTACAGCCTGTCTTTGTGGCTGACATATGAAACGCGTTTGAGCGGTTCGGCTGTATGTGTTTTTTCGCTGGCGGAACACATAATCATCCTTTTCCCGCTGGTCAAAAAGTCTGTAAACCGCAGGAAGATGATCGTTAAACACGTTTTCCCATATGTTTTGTCCGGGCTTTTGATCCTTGTATCTGAGAGGCTGTGGCTTATGCCTGCAACGGCTAATTACAGCGACCTTTCTGTCCAATTGGATAAATCAGTGTTATTTCAATACTATCTCGGTATGATCTATAAATATTTCAAGATCATCGCAGGTGAAGGAAATATTCTGTTCTTATTGTTCCTTGTAGGAATGATCTTTACCGGATTTCAGAAGCAAAATATTTACTTTACTCTGCTTCTTATAGGAACGATCATCGTAAACTGCAATCTTCCTTACGTACAGGGCCCCAGATATATCTATAACATTCTGCCTTTTATCCTTCTTTATGCCGCAAACGGTATCGTGCTTACAGCAGACCTCGTAAAAAAAGCTTATAAGAAGGCTGAGGCTAAGGGTACTAAGGATACTGCCAGCAAGAAACTTGCTTTGGTAATTCCGAAGATCTGCAAGGTCCTTATCGTTGTCGTGGCAGCACTGGTTCTGATTAATGTGTGTTCATACGGCGCGAAAAATGCCTATAACAACATCATTAATTGGGGGAATACTCAGAAAGAAGATGCATATTCTCCCTATGCTTTAGAGGTATATCAGTACATCAGCGAAAAAACTGACGCGGACTGCGTAATATGCTTTGAAAAGCCCAGGATGCTCTATCTTAATACCGGCCGTAAGAGTTTCAGATATGGTGTCAACGGCCGCAATCTGTCTGATGCTGACTACTATCTCAAATTTAAAAACGGCTTTACCGGTGAACTTGATGTCGAAGTTCCTGATAATGAGGTCGTTTTGGATAATGAGATGTTTGTTTTGTATTTTTTGAAAAAGTAATAGTTTGTTATAATCAAATCTATCAATTAAAAGGCGGTGGATTCCATGAGTCGAGCAGATGATATTTTCGATGAGAACATTAGAACGATCCTTAATTCAGGCTATTCAACCATCAACGACAAGGTAAGACCTCATTGGGCTGACGACGGAGCGCCTGCATATACATACAAGGCGTTTTGTATCGTAAACCGCTATAACCTGGCTGAGGAATTCCCGATGTTTACACAGCGCTGGATCAACTTCAAGGCAGCTGTAGATGAGCTCCTCTGGATCTGGCAGAAAAAGTCCAATAACGTAAATGACCTTAATTCCCACATCTGGGATGCATGGGCTGACGAGACCGGTTCCATCGGCAAAGCATACGGATACCAGCTCGGCGTAAAGCATAAGTATAAGGAAGGCGAGTTCGACCAGGTCGACCGTGTTCTCTACGATCTTAAGAATAATCCTTCATCCAGAAGGATCATGACAAACATTTATGTTCATCAGGATCTTTCCGAGATGCACCTTTATCCATGCGCATATTCAATGACATTCAATGTTACGGGCAATAAGCTTAACGCTATCCTCAACCAGAGAAGCAACGATATGCTCGTCGCTAATGCCTGGAATGTCTGCCAGTACGCGGTCCTCGTTCATCTCATGGCAAGATGTTCGGGCCTTGAAGTAGGTGAGTTCGTACACGTAATTGCTGACGCTCACATCTATGACAGACATGTCGATATCGTAAAAGAGCTTATCGAGATGCCCAAGTATCCGGCTCCGAAGCTCGTTCTTGATGAAGGAATCACAGATTTCTATCAGTTCACAACAGATAACATCAGACTCGAAGGCTATGAGGCAGGTCCCAAGATCAAGGGCATCCCTGTAGCTGTCTGATCTATGGAGATTTAATGAAATTAATATTCATAAGACACGGGGATCCTGATTATGAGAAGGATTCCCTGACAGAGAAGGGCTGGCGTGAAGCTGAGATCCTCGCAAAGCGCGTAGCCAAATGGGACATCAAGCAGATATATTGTTCACCTTTGGGCAGAGCCAAGGACACATGCTCCGTATCGCTCAAAGAGACCGGCAGAGAAGCCATAACCTGCGACTGGCTTAAGGAATTCTATTACAGGATCTGGGACGAGCAGGAAGGCGAATGGACCATTGCCTGGGACTTTTATCCCAGAGACTTTAATCACCGCGATGATTTCCACGACAAGGACCAGTGGTATGAGACCGAGATAATGAAGTCCGGAAACATCAAGGAACACGCTCAGGAAGTGTTTGCAGGGATCGATGAGCTTCTCGAAAAGCACGGCTATAAGAGAAATGACAAAGGTTTCTACGATGTCCTGGAGTACAACGACGACAATATCGTATTTTTCTGCCACTTCGGTGTAACGGCACTTATAATGAGCCATCTTATTGGTGTCGCGGCTCCGGTGATCTGGCAGGGAATGATGATGGCGCCTACATCAATAACGGTAATGGGTTCCGAAGAAAGGATTCCGGGAGAAGCAAGCTTCAGGGTCCAGACTTTCGCTGATTCAAGGCATCTTCTGGAAGCCGGTGAGCCTATATCACAGTCAGGATATTTTACAGAGATTTTCGAGGGGTGACAGACATGATCGCAATTTCAGCAGTTGACAAGAACTGGGCAATAGGAAATCAGGGAAAGCTCCTTATTTCGTTGCCTGAAGACCAGAAGGGAGTATTTAAGAAGTATACGGCAGGACACACAGTCGTATACGGCAGAAAGACGCTTGAGACTTTCCCCGGCCAGAGGCTTCTGCCTAACAGGGTAAACATAATAATGTCCAGAAGCTTTGAATATGAGAAGGAAGGCGCTATGGTGCTTCATTCCGTAAGCGAACTCGAGGATTTCCTGGCACTTACTGCAGATGAGGTCTATCTCATCGGCGGCGCTTCGCTCTATAACTCGCTGATCGAACTCTGCGACAAGGCGATAATCACGAGCATAAAGGCTGAATTTGAAGCTGACTGCTGGTTCCCGAACCTGGATGAAGATCCTAACTGGGAATTAGAAGAGGAAGAGCCTCCGGTAATGAGCGAAAAAGGCGTTGAATTCACCGTAAGACACTATAAGAGAAAGTGATTTTGCCCTATATATAATAAATATAAATTTAGCCCTTGCACTTGCAGGGGCTATTTGTTAGAATACTCGAGCATAAAAATCACGTATACACTCCGACTGTGGCCAATTTGAGCTGAATATTACTTGGTGTATACGGAAGAAAACAGGAGGATTTATTTTATGCCAGTTATTTTAATGAAGCAGCTTCTTGAAGCAGGCGTACACTTCGGTC